>JABDQT010000162.1 GCA_013042165.1 Kiritimatiellales bacterium
CGGAAGTGGAGTTGCTGACGCTCATCGGTTACATAAACAATCCGCTCGGGATGAAACTCCTCGATACGGGCTTCAACCGTGGCCAGATCCGTGGTGGCATAGTTGTATCCCCCATCGCTTTTCCGTACGATGCAGATCGGCATGCCGTCCGCTTCAAGATCGACGATCAACGCCCCGTCGCTCTCCTGCGCAAGTGATTCTTTTTCCAGGGCATCGATAACCCCCGGCAGACGGTCGTTATAGAAACTCTCCCCGCGATACAAATCGAACTGTACGCCGAGCCGGTCATAGATCGTATTGAACTCCTCGATCGAAAGCTCGATGAACTTTTTCCACAACGCCAGGTTCTCGGCATCGCCTTGCTGCAGTTTAACGAGCTCGGACTTGGCGAGCTCACGCCAACTCTCGTCCTCTTTCGACCGGTTGTAGCTTTCAACATAGATACGCTCAAGCTCTTCAACCGGGGCCTGCCGGAGGGCCTCCTCGTTTACAAAGTTACGGTATCCGATCATCATCAGCCCGAACTGTGTGCCCCAGTCACCGAGATGGTTGTCCGCCACCACGGTGTAGCCAAGATGCCGATACAGCCGGTCAATCGCGTTTCCAATCACGGTCGACCGGATATGGCCGATATGCATGGGCTTGGCCACATTGGGGCTGGAATAATCAATGACGACCGTCTTCCCCTCCCCTACCTGTTCAACACCCAGTCTGGCATCCTGCTCAAGCGACTCGATATACCGGGCCAGCGCATCGTTGGAGATAAAGAAATTAATGAACCCGGGGCCGGCAATATCGATTTTCTCGACAAACTCGGGCAGCACGGCGGCGGAGACAAACTCTTCGGCGATTTGACGGGGCGCCTTTTTCAGGGTGCGCGCCAGTTCCATGGCGGCGTTGCACTGATAGTCTCCGAATTTTTCATTGTTGGTGGGTGAAACGCCCAGATGCACGTCGGTTTCATCCAGGCCAAAGACCGATTGCATCTCCTGGGTGGTCCAGGCGGAAAGGCGTTCTTCGAATGTCGCAAACTCGCGCATAATCTCTTCTCCGTAAAAGCGGTGGAGATTATTTGCCGTCTACATAAAAATCAACCCCCGAATTTCCGGGTTCCGGAAATCGGGGGTGCTGGCCATACAGATGTTCAAGAAGGTTTAGTCCTCGGCCGTCTTTTCCTTAACGGCTATGGGCGCTCCCTTGAATGTCAGGCCTTTGTCGTTCGCCTTGACCGTAACGGTCGAATTGTTTTCGATGGTGTTGCGTAGAATTTCCTCCGCAAGCGGATCCTCAAGATACCGCTCCACTGTCCGACGCAGCTGCCGGGCGCCATATGCCTTGTCATAGCCTTTCTCAAGAAGGAATTCCCGGGCGGACTTGGTGATCTTCAGCTCGATGTTCCGACCCAGCACCCGGTTCTGGATATTGGCCAGCTCAAGATCAATGATCGTTTCCAGATCGATCTTGTTCAATTCCCGGAAAACGATCATGTCGTCGAGGCGATTGAGCAGCTCGGGCTTGAAGGTTTTCTTCGCGATGCCGGTCATCATTTCCTTGAGCTTCTCGTAATCGACGGCTTCGCTCGCCGGCGAGAATCCGAGCGAACCGGCTTTCTTCACCTCATGCGCGCCGAGGTTTGAAGTCATGATCACGACCGTATTGCGAAAATCCACACTGCGACCCAGACTATCGGTCAGGCGCCCTTCCTCCATGATCTGCAGCAGCATGTGCATCACATCCGGATGCGCCTTTTCCACCTCATCGAACAGCACCACGGAATAGGGACGCCGGCGCACGCGCTCGGTCAACTGCCCGCCTTCTTCGTGGCCGACATAGCCCGGGGGCGATCCGATCAAACGCGAGGCATTGAACTTTTCCATGTATTCAGACATATCGATCTGAATAAAGGATTCCGGATCATCGAACATGAATTCGGCCAGCGTCTTTGCCAGCAAGGTTTTTCCGACACCGGTGGGGCCAAGGAAAATAAATGAACCAATGGGGCGCTTCGGGTCCTTGAGGTCGGCTCGCGAACGACGCAAGGCGCGGGCAATTGCGCTCACCGCCTCTTGCTGGCCAACCACCTGCTGACCAACAACATCCTCGATGCGCAACAGACGCGCCATCTCCTTTTCGCCCATCTTCATGACCGGAATGCCCGTCCATTTGGAGACAACCACCATGATATCCTCGTCCGTCACCACCGTGCGGTTCTCATCGCGCTGCTTGCGCCATGCCTCGAGCAGGGCATCGAGCTTTTCCTTGGTCTGGCGTTCCTGATCGCGGAAATTGGCCGCATCTTCGAACTTCTGCTCGTGAATCGCATCGTTCTTCTTTTTCTCGAAGGTATGGATATCCTCCTCAAGCTGCTTGAGCTCGGGGGGGCGGCTCATGCTGCCGATGCGTGCACGGGCACCGGCTTCATCAATAAGGTCGATGGCTTTATCGGGAAGAAAGCGATCCGGCAGATAGCGCGCAGAACATTCAACGGCCGTCTTGAGCGCATCGTCGGTAAACTGGGCGTGATGATGCTCTTCATACTTCGAACGCAATCCCCGCATGATTTCGATGGCATCCTCAACCGAGGGCTCGTTGATGGTCACCGTCTGGAAGCGTCGCTCCAATGCGGCGTCTTTTTCAATGTATTTACGATATTCCTTCAGCGTCGTGGCGCCGATACACTGAAGTTCGCCCCGGGACAATGCCGGTTTGATAATATTGGCCGCATCCATGGTCCCTTCGGCCGAGCCGGCACCGACAATCGTATGCAGTTCGTCGAGGAACAGAATGATATTCTTTTCCTTGCGGATTTCATCCATGACCGCCTTGATGCGTTCTTCGAACTGCCCGCGGTATTTCGTACCCGCAACCATTAACGCGAGATCGAGGGTAATCACTTTCTTGTCGATCAGCAGATCGGGCACATTACCGTTCACAACAGCCTGCGCCAATCCTTCGGCAATCGCCGTCTTGCCGACACCGGCCTCGCCCAGCAGCACCGGATTGTTCTTGGTGCGGCGGCATAGAATCTGAACGACGCGTTCAATTTCATCCTTGCGCCCAATGACAGGATCCAGTTCGCCGTCTTTGGCCAGTTTCGTCAGGTCGCGCCCAAAGG
>JABDQT010000138.1 GCA_013042165.1 Kiritimatiellales bacterium
ACTGCCTCGAAACACTCGAAGAGATCGAGATCCGCGGCAGGGAAACCTTCCTGGATGCCGGCGGCGAATCGTTCCGCATGATTCCCTGCATCAACGATACCGAAGCCGGAATCAAATGCCTCGAAAACCTGATCGCGAATGCGGATCACTGGCCATCTGAAACCTGATGCCCCTTCTACGGTTTATCCTGAACACCGCCGACGGACTGACGTTGCATGGGCAGGGCTGGGAGCCGGATACTCCTCCGAACGCGGTGGTCTGCCTGATCCACGGATTGGGCGAACACTGCGGCCGATATGATCATGTGGGGGAGATTTTCAATGAGGCGGGCATAGCGCTGTTGGCCTTCGACCTGCGCGGCCACGGGCGCTCCGAGGGACGCCGGGGCCATGCTCCAAGCTATACGGCGCTGATGGCGGATATCGCCCTGCTCCTGAACGAAGCGGCATCCCGCTACCCGAACACTCCGCGCTTTCTCTACGGCCACAGCCTCGGCGGAAACCTGGTCATCCACCATGCCCTTACGGAACGGCCGCCGCTGGCCGGGGTCATCGCCACAGCCCCTCTGCTTCGTCTGGCGTACAACCCGCCCGGCTGGAAAACCCTGCTGCTGCGAAGCATGCGCGCGCTGCGAATCAATATGGCCGTTTCAAGCGGCCTGGACGACACCGCCCTTGCACGCGACATCAATGTGGTGCGCACCTACCGCAACGATCCGCTGACCCACAACCGGATCACGGCCAGCCTTGCGGTGGATATGCTGCGATACGGCGAATGGAATCTGCAACATGCCGCCGACTTTCCCTGCCCCCTGCTGCTGATGCACGGCGGCAGCGACCGGATTACATCCGTCGAGGCCTCCCGGGAATTTGCTTCCCGCACCCGTGCCGACTGCACATTGAAAATCCGGGAAGAGAGCTATCACGAACTCCATAATGAACCGGGGAAAAATCAGGTGCTGCATACAGTCGTGGAGTGGATGGAACAACACGTTCGGGCTTTAAATTCGGAAAGCCTCGTTGTATGATTTGCACCCGACAGCAAGGGAGGTGAAATGAGAAACATACTACATGGTGCCACTTCACTCATTGCGGCTATGCTTTTTACGGGTTGCGCCACCTCGTTTCAAGGCAAGGCCCTGAAATCCGTATCGTCCTATCCGTCCGTAAGACAGCAAAAAACCATTTCTGTCAACCTGGCCTTCTCCGGGAAACTCAACGGCGAGCCCTGGACTGAAAATGACGCGAGGAACGGGGTCTACCTCAAACAGCGCTGCATCGAACAGCTTGCATCTTGCGGTATGTTTTCGCCGGTATCCGAGGGCTCCGGAAGCCGGGATCTCGACCTGCTGGTGGCTATCATTAACGACAAGAAACAGAGTGCCACCGCGCACTTTTTCTCTGCGCTGACGCTCTTCATTATCCCCTATCGCTCAACGGATCATTTCCAGCTGCTGGCGGTGGTCAGGGAGCCGGCTACCGGGAAGCGCGCAAGGATTCCGCTGGAGCATTCGGTGAGTCACTGGCAGCAGGTCTTTCTCCTGCCCTTCTCTCTGTCCCGTCCCTCTGCCAGCGAACTTGAGCGATGCACGGACATCCTGCTGCAAAACCTCTGCCTGGAAATCCATCGCAGCGGCATGGTGAAATAATCATTCGTACCGCAAGGCGTCGATCGGATTGAGCATGGAGGCTTTGCGCGCCGGCCACATGCCGAAGATGATTCCGATGACGGCCGAGAAGACAAATGCCAGCAGGATGGACTCCTGGCTGATTACGACATTCCAACCTGAAAACTTTTCCATGATCAGGCTGGCAACCGCTCCGATACCGGCTCCGGCGCATCCGCCAAAGAAGCTGATGATCAGTGCCTCAATCAAAAACTGCAGCAGAATGTCCTGACGGCGCGCACCGAGTGCTTTGCGCAGACCGATCTCGCGTGTGCGCTCGGTCACAGAAACCAACATGATATTCATGATCCCGATGCCGCCAACAATGAGCGCAATGGTCGCAATACTCGACAACAGCAGCGAGAGCGTCTTGCCGGTAGCCGCTACCGTATCCTGAATCTCCGCCAGGTTACGGATCGAGAAAGGATTCTCGCGGTTCCCGATGCGATGACGCTTCGCCATGAGGGCGAGAATATCGGCCTGGGCACGCTCCATATTGGAGGCGTCATCAACCTGCAGATCGATACGCTCAACATATTTTTCACCAAACAACCGGTACATGCCGGTCTGCAAGGGAATCAGAATAATGTCATCATTATCGCGGAAGCCGCTGCTGCCCTTTTCCGGCAATACACCGATGACCGTGAAGCTTTGGCGATTGATTTTGATCACCTGACCCACCGGATTTAAATCGCCAAACAGTTCCCGGAGTACCGTAAGCCCGATTAACGCCACGCGTGCGCGCTGGATCCCTTCCTCGCGGGTAAAAAACCGGCCGATCACGGGTTCGTAGGAGCGCATGTGCTCGTAATCCGGATCCACACCTTCAACCCGTGTGTTCCAGTTTTTGTTGCCCACCTTCACCTGGCAATTGCTATCCAGCTCCGAACTTACCCGCACAACATGCTGGATTTCCGTGCGCAATGCCTGCGCATCCTGCTCCGTCAGACGCGACACCGATCCGCGCGCCTGACTCACCCCTCCGCGCGAGCGGCTGGCCGGATAAAGCGAGAGCAGGTTTGATCCCAGCCGGGACAATGACTTTTCCACCTCTGCCTTGGCACCGTTGGCGATGGCAATGGTCGCAATAACCGCCGCCACCCCGATCATGATACCCAGCGCGGACAGCATGGTGCGCACCTTGTTGGAAAGAAGTGAGCGCACGGATTGTTTGACAAGAGTAAACCCTTCCATAAGCGCATGGAATTTCACGGGCTTGACGGAGTCCGTGGAGGCCTCCTCCGTTGTAACCGCAGGGATCTCCGGGGCATCGGAATTCTGAAAATCAGCCAGGATTTTGCCATCCTTGATTTCGATGATGCGCTGGGCGTGGCTGGCGACATTGGCATCGTGCGTAACCAGCAGGATGGTCAGCCCGCGCGCATGAAGCTCGCTCATGACCTCCATGATTTCGCGGGCGCTCTTGGAGTCGAGGTTGCCGGTGGGCTCGTCGGCCAGGATGATAGACGGATTGTTGACCAAGGCTCTGGCAATGGCAACACGCTGCTGCTGACCACCGGAAAGTTCGTTCGTATGATGGGTCATCCGATCGCTCAATCCCACCAGATCAAGCATCTTGCGGGAGGCATCACTTTTTTTTCCGTTGCGGGCATAAATGAGCGGCAAGCCGACATTCTCAAGCGCGCTCGTTCGCCGCAGCAGGTTGAACTGCTGAAAAACAAAGCCCATAACACGGTTGCGAAGTGAGGCCAGCTCGGTATCGGAAAACTTCATCACATCCGTTCCATCGATCTCGAACGTACCGGAATCCGGCACATCCAGCAGACCGAGGATATGCATCAGCGTCGACTTACCCGAACCGGACGCGCCGATGATGGCCACATATTCGCCCTGTTCGATGGTGAGCGAAACACCGTCGAGCGCACGCACTTCGACGTCGCCCATCTGATAGGTCTTTCGGATGTTTGCGACCTTGATCATTAACGGCGGCCTCCACCCCGGGGCCGCGACGGCATAAAGGGATTGCTACTGCCGCCCGATGAGCTGGCCGAACTGATCTTTATCTTCTGAATCAACACCTCATCCCCTTCGGCAAGGCCTTCGAGGATTTCGGTATAGGAACCGTCGCTAATGCCGGTTTTAACCGGCTTCCGGTTTGGTTTCTCGGGATTACTTGAATCCGTCAGGACATAGGTTCCCGAGGAGGACGCTTCGTCTTGACCGCCTTCTTTTTTCCGGCCTCCCCCGGAAGCAAAGCGTGCCAGGCGCTCCTGTATTTCAACCTCCGACATGCCGTTTTCGCGCATACGCGCAAGCATTCGCTCTCGCCGTTCGGGATCCGGCGCTCCACCGGATCCACTTCCGGCCTTGCTTTTCGATCTGTTGCTGCCTTGCTGCACCGCAGATGCCGGAACCGCAAGCGCACCGGTTTTTTCTTCGATCACAAATTCAAGATTGGCGGTCATCCCGCTGCGGGCAAAGGGCGGTAAACGATAGGGCC
>JABDQT010000013.1 GCA_013042165.1 Kiritimatiellales bacterium
TGGCATGGGCGAAGCGTGGGTGGAGAACGAGTGGGAAAGCGACGACCTGACGGGCGTGCTGCAGCTCTTCATCGACAACATGTCCCAGCTCAAGGCCACCGGACTCACCTCCGGCATAGCCAAGAGGCTCCTGCACCTGCTGCAGCATGCCACCAACCGCAACACCATTCTCGGCAGCAAGCGCAATATCCATGCGCACTATGACCTCGGCAACGATTTCTACGAGCTGTTTCTCGATAACGAAACCATGATGTATTCGTCTGCAATCTTTGAAACCCCGGATGAATCACTTGCGGATGGCCAGCGCCGTAAAATTCACCGCCTTATTGAACTGGCCTCCATTCAACCGGAGCACCACGTACTTGAAATCGGATGCGGCTGGGGCGGGTTTGCCATTGAAACGGCGAAGCGGACCGGCTGCCGGGTAACAGGAATCACCATCTCGGAAGAGCAGTTCAAGTTCGCAAGGGAGCGCGTGGCCGCGGAAGGACTGGACAATCAGGTCAAGATTGTGATGTGCGATTACCGCGAAATGCAGGGGGAGTTTGATCGCATCGTTTCGATCGAAATGCTCGAAGCCGTCGGGCATGCCTACTATGGCACCTTTTTCGCCACCTGCGACCGCCTGCTCAAACCCGGTGGACGGGTGGTACTGCAGGTGATCTGCATCCCGGACCAGCGCTACGATGCCTATCGACGAAACCCCGACTGGATCCAGAAGCATATCTTCCCGGGTGGTATGCTTCCTTCGCTGACGGAGCTTTCGAAGGCCATGACCCAGCACTCTTCGTTCACCGTCGAAAACCTCGACAATATCGGTGTTCACTATGCCGAAACACTACGCCGCTGGCGAAAGGCCTTCAATGAGAACACAAGGATGCTGGTCAAGCTGGGGTACGACGGACCCTTCCAGCGCAAATGGAACTACTACCTTTGTTATTGCGAAGCCGGCTTCCAGACGCGCTTCACCAACGATCTGCACCTCGTGCTCACACGCCCTGTTGAAGAAATCGGCTAATCGACAGGCTTTTGACGAGCGGCCTGTCCGGCAATATAGGGACTGGCGATAGAGGTACCGGCATAGAGCTTGCCGTCCAGGGCGGCTTTGGCCGGGGCATAGATTTCAACGAAATCGCCATAGTTCGAATTTTCCCACTGCGTGCCGTCGGGGTTCAACCCGCCCACCGCGATGACCGATTCATATCCTGCGGGATAGATCGGCTGGCCGGTCGGTTCGTTGCCGGCGGCGGCAAACAGCGACATTCCATTCTGCGAAGCAAAATCCATGGCCGTCTCCATGAAGCTGCTGTCGACTTCCGATCCCCAGCTCATGTTGACGATCTTGACCCCCGAATTGGCCGCAAATTCAAGGGCGCGCATGAGCGTTGCGGCACTCGTCATCCCGTTTTCATCAAAGGTACGGATGGCCAGTACGGGCACTCCGCTGTCATTCGATTCACCGCCAAACGGCACGATGGCGCCGGAGGCAATCATCGCGGTCAGCGTGCCGTGCCCCGTGGGATCCGATATATCCGCCAGTGGATCAATTGCGTCATAGGTTCCTCGAATAAGAGGCGAATCGGCATACTTGGGATCCAGCCCGGAATCGAGAACCGCAACGGCGGTTTCCCCCGGTTGAAGGTTGAGGTTCATGCCCTCCCCGCCACCAAGGTTCGGCACCGCTTCGTTTCCAATGCGCGGAAACGCAAGATTCGGCTCGGAAGAATCAATCCCTTCATGGGCATTTGCAATAGCCATGGCATCCTCGACCGACATCCCCTCATTGAGCCGGATCCGATAAATACCGGGCGGATCAATCACTTCGATGACCGTGCCGTCCAACTTTCGCAGCAGTCGGTTAAGATCGCGGATAGTCGAGCCTTCCTTGAAGCCCACCATGATCTCGCCGCGGATATATTTGACGCCGCCTTTTCCTTCGACCACATCCAGGGTCTTGCTCCTGGCGGACAGGGGCCGGGCGGCGGATGCGTTGCCGTCGGAAAAGATTCGTATGGAGGAAATCTGGTACAGGTCGCCGAGCGGGCTGTCGGAGTGCTTCCACTCGAGCAGGTAGCTGTGCGGCCGGACCAGTTGTGCGATCAGGCGGTCAATCGTGGTATTTTCCCACTCTCCGGTAATCCGGTCCAGATCAAGTGAGGGATCGATCAGCACCTCAACGCCCCGTTGCTCAAACAATCGCAACACCTTGGATAAGGGGGTACCATCCGCCTTCAACCAGGCCTGTTCGCCCTCAATCCGTAACGATGCACCATGGCCTGCGGAGCCAAACAGCAAGAGCCCTATGACTAATACAATTCGCATGAGTTGAAACATAACGTCCAAAGGTGGAAAAACAATGCCTTTTGGCAAAAAGCCCCGCTTCTTGACCTGCATCAAGGAATGGTTTGCATGTCCGTGCATAATAGCGGCATCATTTGAAACGAAAACCAACCAGGAGATATACCATGAGCATGTTTTGCTATCAGTGCGAACAAACCAGTCAGTCCAGCGGATGCACCTCGTTCGGTGTTTGCGGCAAGGACCCCGAAACCGCAGCCTTGCAAGATCTGTTAGTAGAGCTTTGCAAGAAAATTTCCGAAAAGGCGCATGCCGCGCGTCAGGCCGGACAGGCCACCCGCGAGGCCGACCTCTACGTCATGGAAGGGCTCTTTACCACCGTCACCAACGTCAACTTTGATGCCAACGATATTGCCGGTATTATTTCCCGCGGCGCGCAGTTGCTGAAGGAGATGGGCGGCGAATTCGAACTCGCCGACAATCTCGACGGCCTGATTTCCCAAGGCGAAAAAGTAGGCATCGAAAGCCGCATATCCACGCTTGGACCCGACGTAACCGGCCTTCAGGAACTCATCATGTATGGCCTGAAAGGCACGGCCGCCTATGCGGACCATGCGTTCGTGCTGGAAAAGGAAGATGATTCCGTATTCGCCTTCTTCCATGAAGCCATGGCCTTCCTGCTGAACCCGGCCCCCACCGTCGACGAGCTCGTCGGCTATGCCTTGAAAACAGGTGAAGTCAATCTAACCGTTATGGGTCTGCTCGATGCCGCCAATACCGGCACCTACGGACACCCCGTCCCCACCCCGGTGCGCATCACCCCGGTAAAAGGCAAAGCCATCCTCGTGTCCGGCCACGATCTGAAAGATCTCGAGCTGCTGCTGAAGCAGACCGAAGGCAAGGACATCAACATCTATACGCACGGCGAAATGCTGCCATGCCATGGCTACCCGGAACTGAAGAAATATCCGCATCTTGTCGGTAACTATGGCGGAGCATGGCAGGATCAGCGGACCGAGTTCGAAGCGTTCCCGGGCGCTATCCTGATGACCACCAACTGCATCCAGAAGCCGAAGGAAAACTATAAGGCCCGTATCTTCACCAGCGGTCTGGTGCAATGGCCGGGCGTCGACCACATCGACGACGGAAATTTCGCGCCGGTTATCAATGCAGCAATCGAGTCCGATGGGTTTACAGAAACCGAAGAGGAAAAAACGATCCTGACCGGCTTCGGCCACAATGCCGTGCTCGGCGTGGCCCCGCAGGTGATAGATGCCGTCAAGAGCGGTGCACTCAAGCATTTCTTCCTGATCGGTGGATGCGATGGCGCAAAGCCGGGCCGCAACTACTACACCGACTTTGCCGAAGCCGTGCCGGACGATTGCGCGATCCTGACACTGGCCTGCGGTAAGTTCCGCTTCAACAAACTTGATTTCGGCGACATCGGCGGCATTCCCCGCCTGCTCGACATGGGTCAGTGCAACGATGCCTACTCCGCCATTCAGGTGGCTGTGGCCCTCGCCGGCGCATTCGAGTGCGATGTCAACGACCTGCCGCTCTCCATGATCCTTTCCTGGTACGAACAGAAGGCCGTCTGCATCCTGCTGACGCTGCTGCACCTCGGCATCAAGGATATCAAGGTAGGCCCGAGTCTGCCGGCGTTCATCACCCCGACCGTCCTGCAGGTGCTTGTGGACAACTTCAACATTGCCCCGGTCACCACCGTCGAGGCCGACATGAAGCAGTGTCTGGGAGCCTGAAGGCAGTTGTGAACGGGTAAAAGGAAAGGCGCTCCGAACGGAGCGCCTTTTTCGATGCTAAAGCGGCTGGATGCCGCGTCTGCATTCAGTCCAGAATCACTTCCTGTTCGTATTCAGGAACAACGCAGGTCCAATTGGTTTTTTCGGTCAGGAATTTCTGGAAGGCAGTGGCCTGCGATTCTTCACCGTGGGTGATGAAGATTTTGCGCGGCGGGGTCTTGATCGACGAGATCCACTGATAGAGCTCATTCTGATCCGCATGCGCCGAGAATCCGGAAATGCGCTCGATACGGGCCTTTACTTCATGCTCTTCGCCAAACAGGCGTACGGTCTCGGGCTTCTCGAGCAGATAGCGCCCCAGCGTGCCGAAAGCCTGATAGCCCACAAACAGTATTGTGCTTTCGGGACGGCCAATATTGTTTTTGATATGGTGCTTGATGCGACCGCCTGTGCACATGCCCGATCCGGCAATAATGATCGCTGTGCCCCGGATATGATTGATCGACTTGGACTGATCGACGGTGCGCGACATGGTCAGGCCCGGAAAATCGCAAGGCTTATCCCCTGCTTTCAGCTGGGCCATGGTTTCTTCGTCGAACAGCTCCGGATGCTTCTTGAAGACCTCGGTAATTTTGACCGCCATGGGGCTGTCAACAAAAGCCAGCAGATGCGGAATGCGGTCTTCTCTAAGAAGCCCGTTGAGGTGATATAGAAGCTCCTGGGTTCGCTCCAGTGCAAAACTCGGAATCACGACATTTCCGCCAGCCTCATGGGTCTCGTTGATGATCCGCTCCAGCTCGCCGGGGATATCGGCTACTTCGCCATGCACGCGGTCTCCATAGGTGGATTCGATCAGCACATAGTCGGCCTGCTCAAATTGGTGGGGATCGCGCATGATCGGCAGATCCCATCGGCCCACATCCCCGGAAAACAGTATCGTGCGGGTTTCACCGCCCTGCTCTATGGCCACACGAATCGAAGAGGATCCGAACACATGGCCGGCCTCACGGAACTCGGCGGTGATGCCCTCGCCAATCGGCACCTTGGTACTGTATTTCACCTTCGAGAACATGGTATTGACCTTCTCGGCATCCTCCATGGTGTAGAGCGGTTCATAGGCAAAAGGACTCGTTTTGCCCTGCCGTTCGTGCCGCCTCTGCTTCTGCTTGATGTCCTCTTCCTGAATATGCGCCGAATCGAGCATGATGATATTGGCGATTTCTGCCGTGGCGGCCGTGGCATAGACCGTTCCTTTGAATCCCTCTTTGACCAGCTTCGGCAGGCGGCCGCAATGGTCGAGATGGGCATGGGTCAGCAGCACCGCATCGATGCTGTTCGGCGGAACGGGGAAGTCAGCCCAGTTGCGCGGCTTGAAATCGCGTTCCTGATACAGACCGCAGTCGATCAGCAGGCGCACCCCGTTCGCCTCAAGATAGTAGCAGGAGCCTGTAACGTTTTTTGCTGCACCGAAAAAGTTGAGTTTGATCTCCATGCCTCGCTCCTGTTTTTTTTATTCAAGGTCTTCCCGTGCCACCGCCTCGGTGCGACACACGGACGAATAGTCATTATAGGTCTCAATCAAAGGATCGACAGCAAAATCTCCCGCCTTCAAGCGCCGGATATTTTGATACAGTGTCGCAAGAAAGGCTTCCAGCAAATCCGGTTCATCCATGGATACCGTACTTTTTTCCAAGGCGCTGCCGATCTTGGAAAACTCCCTGTCATAGAAGCAGTAGGCTGCTTCAGTCATCGCATTCAGCTCGGGGGTATTGAATGCGCCGAAGAAAAACTGCTGCGCAGCAAATGCATAGACCGGAAGCTGGCAGTCGAGGTTGCGGCATATATCATCCACATACTCTTCACGCTTGCTGTGCTTGCGGCTCGAACCTTTGTAATCAAGCACCCGCACCTTCTGCAGATTGCCCGTATCGGTGAAGATCAGATCCACACGGTCGATGATCCCATGCAGCCTGACCTCGCCCAGATCAACCGCGGTATCGCCTCCGAACTTCAGTTCAAACAAAGCAGGAAAACGGTTCTCGGGTGCGCAGGTTTCAATATCATGGCGAATAAAGTTGAGTATGATCTCAAGAATCTTTTGACGTTCCGCCTTCCAAACTCCCGGATGCCCCAGATGGGCCGCATCCATTCGTTCGCTCGCAATACGTTTCGCGAAAGCCATATACTCTTTGCCGTATTCAGGAACGAATGCCGCCAGCGGGATGGCATCCACACCCGCGTCTGTTCGTTTGATCCAGCCTGCAGCCGTCTTCACCGCCCAGTACCGCGGCGCATCAATACCGCATTCGCCAAGCGCAACGGCATTGTAGATTTCCCGCAGGATGGAGTGAATCAATCCGCCGCGATCCATCGGGTCCGGGGTATCATCCGCCATGCGGGCATCGCGTATCCCAAACACACGTTCCAGCAGGAAAATATAGCGACACTCCGCCAGCGTCTGCAATGCCGTCGGGCTCAACTCCCGCTTTAGCTCAAACCACTCCGCGATCTTGTCCTTTATCTGTTCTATATGCCCGCAGAAGATCGACGGCGTGCGCCCGCCGATGGGGGCATCCAGAAAAGCCTGCCGCTCCGTTTCGATATCGAGCATCTGAACCAGATGCTCCAGCAGGCGGGACGCCTGCGGCACGTTTTCGGTATCGAAGGCGTCCCGCCTGCCTGAAGTTGCCGCTTGCAGCGCTTCGTCCTTCGCCCGGCACAGCGGTAGCGGAACGATCGGCAGGAACGATTCACCCGGCATGGGAACACGATCTTCTGGTGCTGTGTTCTGCTGAGCTTTTAAGTGGCTGGCAAACACATTCCCTTCCTCCAGCAGACCG
>JABDQT010000139.1 GCA_013042165.1 Kiritimatiellales bacterium
CACTGCATGCTCAGCTGATTGATCTGGCGCGCCAGATTGAACGGGTGTGCGAAGACGGTATCCGGGATGCGCTCGATCCGGGATGTGTAAAGGTTTTCGAGCAGAGCCTGCAGGCCTCATATATCCAGATGAAGCTCTCTATGACCGAAATGCAGGGACATATGAGCAAGGGGAAGTGGGGGTAAAAATATGGAGTGCGGCCGCTCGACGCCGCTCTTAAAGCGCAATCAAGCTTGCGCACTCCATAAAAGGTAAAAAACGCCCGTCCGCTTTCGTGGAGGGCGTTTTGCAGTTTCCAATGGAATGGAAACTTAGAGTGCCTTCTGGATGAAGATCATCACGAAGAGTGCCACGGTTTCCACGATACCGAGAACGGTAAGATAGTTACCGAATCCCTGTCCGGTTTCGGCGAGGGCGTCAGAGCCGGCAGCACCGGCTTTGCCCTGATACCAGGCGGACATGCCCATGGCAATACCGCCGATGATGCCTGCGCCGAGCTGAGCGATGCTCGGGTCGGCTTTCAGGATAAAGTTCATGAGCAGCATGCCGTAAATGGTCTGCGACAGCGGTGCACCGATGAATACGAGCAGGATGAAGGGAGCCGCCTTGCCCTGCAGGTAGCATTTTTTCCATGCACCGATACCCGCCATGCCGGCGGTTCCTGTTCCCAGTGCTGATCCGACTGCACCGAATCCCAATGCCATTGCCGCGCCCATTTTAGCCAGTGCTTCTACTGTTGTTGCGTCCATTGTATTATCTCCTGTTTTCGATTCTAATTAGTTAAAGTTTCGTTTTTCTTCTTAAACGGATTGTAGTGGATTCCACCCCATTCAACGCCGGCGTGCCCCGAGAATTCCAGGGTGTTCAGGCGAATACCGTGAACCAGGATGCCCATCGCACATAGAATGATGTTCAGGCCATGACCCAGGAACAGGATGAGCGCTGCGCCAAGCGAAGCCAGTCCTTTAAACCCAATGCCGGTTGCCATCTCGTTGAAGGCCACCGCAATGGCCAGCGATGCCGCTCCCACCGCGTAAAGGCGGACATAGGAGATGATGTCAACGAAGTTGTTAATCAGGTCGAGGGCAAGCGTGACCACGCCGAAATAATCTTTTTGGGCCAATATGCTGAAAAGGATCAGGCCCGCACCCGTTCCCACCAAACTGCCGAGAATGGGTTTAGGCATCATGGGAACCGGAATAGCATCCACTCCTATAACCATTTCCAGTACCAGGAAGAACAGGCCCCAGGTGGAACAAATCCAGCCAAGGTCACCCAGACAGGCAAAACTGTTGATCTTCCGAATGAAATTCCATACATGGGCAATAGTGATATGCACCGCTCCGATCAGGAAGCAAATGAACATAATATGATTTGCCGACACGTTGGCATCGCGAAGTCCGGTATCGGCCTGCATGCCCGTCATGAAGTCATTCACTGGAAGCTGAAGCGGTGCCCAAAGATTTTCTGTCGGAATTCCGAAGTAATTCCCCGTAAGGGCACCAAAGATGACACAGCTGGTGCTCATAATCATCAACAGATTCAAGCCGGGCTGTGCCGCGGCATTGCCCTTGCTCTTAATCTTGCCAAACAACGTGAGGGCAATGAAAAGAAGGCCATATCCCGCATCTCCGATCAAGAACGCGAAGAAAATACTCAGGAAGATCAGGAACAGCGCGCTGACATCCAGTTCCTTATACCCTGGTACCACACCGATCACATCAAGCACTGCCTGAATCGGTTTTACCCACTTCGGGTTTCTGAGCAGGGTGGGCGGCTGATCCTCTTCGGAAACCGCATCAAGCTTGTAACCCCAGCCGTTTTCTTCAGCAGCGGCAACGATGTCGTCTTCGCGGTCGACCGGATAGAAGCCCTTCAGATAGATAATCGCTTCCTCAGCGCCCATCCCGTTCTCCACTTCGAGGTAGGTCACACCATCGGCCGCCTTGTCGGCAATCTGCTCAACCAGCCTGAGGTCACCGGCATAATGCTGGAATTCGGTTTCCGTTTGCTCCAGTGCGTCTTTGGCCTTTTCGATATGATACTCGACCTGCGAGAGCGACTGGTCGGGCAGGCGGACTTCATGGGCCGGAAGGGTGAACTCTGCTCGGCTTACGGCGAGGGCATAGATGCTGGTCTTGCTGCGGGAGATCTCGACGATAGAAACTCCGTCCGGAGCAGGGGGTGTATCTTTTATCGGAAGTTCGTATAGGGCAATGAACAGCCCGGTGCTTCTGAGCTTCTGGATTTTACGCGGCTCAAAATCTCCAAAAGGCAGGATACGCTCTCTTTCATGTTCAAGAGCCTGAATCGTTTCCTTGAGCTCTTTTTCCTTATGTATCAGTCGCCATACGGTATCGACCAGTTCGTCGGGGTCCTTGCCGGTCGGATCGGTATCCGGGCGCGCCGTCAATACCTCCTTGGCGCGCTGGACATACAAGAGGTGATTACGCGCCTGATCAAGCTCGTGACCTTCCGGAGCCTTGATATGCTCAACGTGAATCACTTTCAGGTCACGCAGGGTATCCAGCGTATGCTTCTGCTGTGCAGGGGTACACAGGAGCGTCAGTTTTTTCATCTTAACGATCATGCGTTTTTCCCCTTGGCGATTTTGGAGCGGGCAACCGCTGCGGTCTGCTGATCGCCCATGAAGATACGAATCACGCGGATGTTTTCCTTGGCTTCCGGTATCTTCACTTTTTCAAACAGGTTGACCCGCTGGGTGGTGGTGCGCAGCTCTTCGCCCAGCAGGCGGTGCTGCTCCTCGAGAATCTGGCGTTCCACGCGCAGGCGGGTCAGCTGTTTCAGGGTCTCAATGCCCGCATCCGTCCACGCGTCGGTTTCAAACAGGTTCGGAACAGCCTTCTTGAAAACCAGGTTTTCGAGAATGGGAATGTTCACGCCGGCAATATTGCCGACCGATGTTTCCAGTGTTTCGAGCTCGGCATATGGAGAAAGATCGACCGGCTCGGAATAGAGCTGGATCCAGGAGCTGAGCTTGGCACGAGCTTCCTGTTCCTCATCGCGCTTTTCCATGATTTCCAGATCAAGGCGTCGCATCTCCATCTGCAGCTGCTGCTTCTTGAGCTGCAGTGTCGGCAGATATCGACTGAAGCGCGCCAGCGCGTCGCGCTGCGTCTTGAGCTCGTTTTTAGTTAACTTAATCTTAGCCATTTGCTTTGTCAGATGATTCGGCTTGCTGTTCTTCGGAGTTCTCGGTCGATGAGGTATCGTCTACCGCTTCCGCTTCGTTTTCATCGATATTCTTGTCCTTGCGATCTTCTTCTTTCGCCTCGTCCTTTGGCGGCTGTTCTTTGCCGCTTTCTTTCGGCCAGAACTGGTCGGTCAACTTGGAAGCGATGCCGGTTTCCGCCGGCTCGAAGCAGTCCGCGAGAATTTTCCATCCGGCATCCAGAGCATCTTCCAATGCAAGATTGACCGTGATGTCCATCATTTCCGCTTCAAAGCGCTCGCCATAATTCAGCAGCTTTTTGTCCCAGTCGCTCATGCGGAAGCCCATGGACTGCTTCTCAAGGGTTTCCTTGAAGGACGCATAAAGCTGAATCATGGTGTCCATGATGGCGCGGTGATCATCGCGGGTCCGGTCATTCACCTGTTGCTTGAGGCGACTGAGCGAGCCAAACGGCTCGATGCGGCCGTTCTTGAGATAGAACTGGCCCTCGGTGATATAGCCGGTGTTGTCCGGCACCGGGTGCGTCACGTCGTCGCCCGGCATCGTGGTGACGGCCAGAATGGTGATCGATCCGCTGCCCTCGAAGTCCACGGCCTTTTCATAGCGTGCGGCCAGCTGCGAGTAGAGGTCGCCGGGATAGCCGCGGTTCGACGGAATCTGCTCCATCGTGATCGCCACTTCCTTCATCGAGTCGGCAAAGTTGGTCATGTCGGTAAGCAGCACGAGAACGCGCTTGTCCTCCTGAGCATACTTTTCCGCCACGGCCAGCGAGACGTCCGGCACCAGCAGACACTCCACCGTCGGGTCGGATGCGGTATGCACAAACATAACGGAGCGGGAAAGGGCGCCGCTTTCATCCAGCTTGTCGCGGAAAAAGAGATAGTCGTCGTGCTTCAGCCCCATGCCCCCGAGAATAATCACGTCGACTTCCGCCTGCAAAGCGATCTGGGCAAGCAGGTCGTTGTAAGGCTCGCCCGCCACCGAGAAGATCGGCAGCTTCTGCGATTCAACCAGCGTGTTGAATACATCGATCATCGGGATGCCGGTACGCACCATGTTGCGCGGAATAATACGCTTGGCCGGATTGACCGAAGGGCCGCCGATGTCGATCATGTTTTCGCTGATCGCGGGACCTTTGTCGCGCGGCTCGCCGGAGCCGGTGAAAACGCGGCCGAGCAGATTTTCGGAGAAGGGCACCTGCATGGTGCGTCCGAGGAAGCGAACCTTGGCGTCGGTACCCACCCCGCGGCCGCCGGCAAAGACCTGCAGGAAGACGTTTTCTTTTTCCAGACGGATCACCTGCGCCAGCGACATGCCATATTGCGCGTCGACCATGGCCAGCTCGCCATTGATAACGCCTTCGGCCTTAACCACGATAACGCTGCCGGTGATCTGTTCAATCCGGTGATAGACTTTATTCTGCATAATCGGAAACCTCCGCGAGCGCCTTAGTCATTTGCTCTTC
>JABDQT010000166.1 GCA_013042165.1 Kiritimatiellales bacterium
TTGTGACGCGGGGCTCTTCCTCAAAGACTGGGACGAGGCTCACTGGTTGGTGGAAACAGAAGAGGTTTCCTGCGGCAGGCCGCTCAAGGTGGTGTTTGTGACAGCCGATAGACTGTTTGTTTCGGCAACATTCTTTTCCAAGGTGTCTTGAGTCGCCACAAGCTCCACGGCGTTGGATGCCGAGGATGCGCCGATAAGCACAGGCCGTTGCTGATTTGTGTTCGTGGACGAATCCTGCCCGGTGCTGACGACTTGCACGACTTCGATATCAATCGTCGGGGTTTTATTTGGATTGTAGAGCACCGATGAAACCGTGTCGTTTTTGAACACCAGCTCGTATTCTTCATACCAGCGCACCATCGTGTTTCCACGAGGAAACTCGATGTTCGGTTCACCCAACAACTGAAAGACGCGGCGGTAGGTATCACCCTCGAAAACCGTCTGCTCGGCGGCGGCCAGTCTGCCGCCGAAAAGTAAAACGCCCAGTACAATAACTCCCGAAAGCCTCCGATTTACGCTCATAAAACCCCTTATTTGAGTGATGAATGTAATCGGATCGACATGGCTGCGCAAGTGCGCAAAGTACACTTTTCTATTTCGCGCGGTTTCGCATCTGGAACATGCAGATACTTCCGGCGATGGCGGCATTGAGCGATTCGCATGCTGCCGCCAGCGGAATCGTGATCTTCTTTGAGGCGCGCTGCATCAGCACATCGGAAACGCCATGGGCTTCGGAGCCGATCACCAGCAGGTTCTTTTTGCTAAACGCGGCTTCGTAAAGGTTGTCCCCGCCGCGGCCGGTTGTCACGCAAAGTTCGTAGCCGGCCTTGATCATCTCCTCAATCTCGCCGTCTGCAATGCGGTGAATGCTGGCAAATGCAAAGGTGCCCATGGTGGAGCGTACGACTTTCGGGTTGAAGGGCTCGACGCAATCGCCATGCAGCAGGATGCCGTCAAAGCCGGCACCGACCGCCGAGCGGATGAGGGTACCCAGGTTGCCGGGGTCGCTGATCTGATCGAGCAATAGATAGTGACCCGTGTCGGTGCGGAATTTAAAGGGTACGGGTGTGTGGTGGATGATTGCGAGAATGCCCTGGGCATTTTTGACATCGGATATCCTGTCGAACAGCGGATCCGGCAACTGCACCGTATCGATTTCTTCGGGCAGCTGTCCCTCTTTTTGGAAGCTCTCCGAAATCACGAGCGTCTCGAGCCGGTATTGGCAACTGTCATTTTTCAGCAGGGTTTCTATGCCGCGCCATCCCTCGAGGATAAACGTGCTGCTCTCCTGTCGTGCCTTCTTCGAGGTGGCCAGGGCGCGCAGCTGCTTGACGAAGGGGTTGGCGGCGGAATTGATTTCTTTGATCATGGTGGCTTGGAAATTAGCGGAGGGATGATTAGCATGGCGAGAATTTTGCGGAAGAAACCATGCTTGATAACTCCATAACCTGCCGATTGCCCGCCGCCGCCAGCGTGATTCCCGACGCGGCGATGAGCGACTATACGACGTTTCGTCTCGGCGGTGCGTGCCCGGCGCTGATCGACTGCCCGGATGCGGACACGTTGACCGCGTCGGCGCATGTGCTGGCCGATGCGGATGTGCCGTTCATGGTGATCGGTCAGGGTTCCAATCTGCTGGTTGCGGACGGTGGCATCGGTTCGGTGGTGCTGCGCTACTGCTCGGAGAAGACACCCTTGATCGAGTTTGACGGGTTTCGGGTCCGTGTTTCCGGCAGCACGCTGCTCGATGATCTGGCGCGCATCACGGTCGAACGCGGGGTGGGGGATGTCTCTTTCTGCAGCGGTATTCCCGGCACTGTCGGAGGTGCCATCGCCGGCAATGCCGGGGCGTTCGGCCGCCAGATCGGCGATGTGGTTGAATCGGTGCGCCTCATGGAGGGCGATGGATCGGTGAAGGAAGTGCCGGGCGAGGCGCTGCAGTTTGCCTATCGCTCATCCATCCTGAAAGAGTCCGGTGCCGTCGTGCTGGATGCACTGCTGAATCTCGAGGCAGGCGACATAGCCACCATGGAGGCCGAGCGGGAACGCATACTGGAACTGCGGCGAACCAAGCATCCCGACTGGAAGAACATGCCTTGCGCCGGCAGCGTCTTCCGGAATGTGGAGCCCACCTCGGCGGCGGACCGACGGCAGGCGGCAGGCTGGTTTCTGGAGGAGGCCGGGGCCAGGAATTTCCGGGTGGGGGGTGCGCGGTTGTTTGAGAAACATGCCAACATTATCGTGGCCGAACCGGAAGCCACCGCAATGGACGTTTTCCAGCTCTCGGAAAAGATGATTGCCGCTGTACGCGAACAATTCGGGTTTGAGCTGGTGCGGGAAATCAAGTTGCTGGGCGCCTTCTAGGAAATCTGTCGTCGGTGCAATCGATCGTCTTGGCGGCAATATGGAACGGGGGATGCTTGCAATGAGTCGATCCCAAAGGTAGTACATTCGCTGTATGTCAGATGAGCTCCAAAATATAAGTACCGATGATACCCCGCCTAAGCTCCGCAAGCGCAGCCGGGAGGTGCGTCCGCTGACGACCGACGAGCGCGCATCATTCGCGATCCTGGCTCTCTACATGTTCATCGGTTGCATCAGCGCCTTCGTCTATTGGGACTCCCTGACCATCAGGATTCTGGGTGTTACGGCCGGCTCCTGCGGCATGTTTCTGTTCGTGGCCGCTTTTTTCAACACCGAGGGACGGGGCAGAAGTGATTCGATCCATCCGCTGCGGTCCTATCTGATCAGCTTTTTCTCGGTGCTGTGCGTCTTGTTTATACTGCGTTTCATCGGCGGGTTGATTTCAAACTATTTCGTTGCCAGCGTCGTGATGTACATCGGTCTGATCGTTTCGCTGATCATATTCCGCAAGGCCATGGTGCAGGTGGTTACCGCCATGCTGGCGATCATCTTTCTGTTCGTGATGATTCACAACTGGGAGGATGTGATCGATGGAAAGATGGGCTTCGAGGATTCCGTGCGCCGATGCGGGCAGGCCGTCTTCCAGATCGGGCCCATTCAGGATGTCACCAACATGCTGATTGCCGGTAACTACGTGAACTACCTCAACCAGGTGAACTACAGCGACCCGCAGCTCAATATTTTCGCCACCCGGCTGGTGCGCGGATGCGAGGACGAGACACTCTGCAAAACGAAGGCGGTTCTCGACTATGTCAGCAACCAGATCCACTATGTTCCGGATCCGCTCGACGGGTTTGAGCACGCCAAGGATCCCATCAACACGCTGATTTCCACGGGCGGCGATTGCGAAGACCAGACCCTGTTGCTTTGTTCGCTGCTGGAGTCCGTCGGGGTGAAGACCTATATTGCCTTCACCGACGACCATGTC
>JABDQT010000170.1 GCA_013042165.1 Kiritimatiellales bacterium
CTGTCTTGCCCTTTTACCGGGCAGCCTTTTGGTAGATCTCTTTCACAATTGGAAATGTTTCCTTCTTATTCCGGTCTACATCGACAATTCCCCAGTATTCCTCGTTGGGTGCGCCGTCATAAGGCACGCCGGTGCTGTTGGGCGCCGACCCGCCGGTATCATGTTCACGGGGACTGCCGGCTTTCCACCATTCATCGGCAAAGGAAAACAAGGTAACTCCGGAGCAGATATCCTTGTTACGGAAAACGGCCTTCAGAATGTTTCGGTTGGCATCTGCCTGCGCTTTTTGATTTTCCCCCTGCTCATAGCCATGCGAGGCAATCTTCATATAACTGTCGGCACCAGCTTCAGACAGGTACATGGGTTTGGAGCTTATTTCCTTCCATTCAGAAAAAAGGCTTTCCGGATGATCCCATCGGTAGGCGTTCATTCCCCACACATCCACGTTTGGGCAGGATGACAGAGCCAGGGCATCCGGCAGTTCGCCATGTGCCGTCGCTACCGGGTGCAGCGGATCGTTCTTGTGAATCTGTTCAGCGGCCTTGTTGAGCGCCTCGTACCAAATCCTGATATCGTCCTTAAACCATTCCGGATGATAGTTGTATTCATTGCCCAACTCCCACATCAACACAGCCTCGTGGTTCTTATACCTGTTGACATAATCGATAAATGATCCGGATAGAATGTCGAAATTTCCTCTTTGATCATATCCAAATCCGATGATGACCTTTATGCCCGCAGCATGAATTTCATCCAGAACCGCTTTATCGTCTATCGGGACATAGACCCGAATGGTATTCACGCCTGCTTCAGTCATCAACGCCAGATCCTGCGTTAAACTTTTAAAACTCCTCCGCCTGCTTCCTTTGGGCACGGGGCTGTAGCAGACCCCTCGGATCAGATAACGCTCGCCGTCAACGAGAATACGTCGCTTTGAAACGGTAACCCCTTTGGTTTTAGCGGCTGCATCGCAAGACAAGAGCGCTGCGATGGTAAGAATGAATATGACCTTTTTCATCATGGTAAGCATCCTTGTATAATCCATTTACATGTGTCTGTATCTCTTGAACGGTTTATGATGCGCGCACGTTCACCTGAAGCGCCTTTATGGCTCCGGTCCGGTTGAAGATTTCCTCGCTCAGTTCCGCATCAAGCACGAGGCCGGCAAGCTCGGATTTTTCGCCATTGGTGCGAACCACGAGGATGCTGTCCTCATCACCTTCCTGAATTTTAACGGGAACGGTGCAGATGGTGAAGGTGATATTACGTTCGTCTGAAAGGAACGGATCAAAGCCCAGTCGGCCGTTTTCAACACGAACCCCTACCTCTATCAGGCGGGAAATAAAGTCCTCTTTCACCTGACCGGTCAGACCGGGCTGCTGCGCACCCATCATGGCCGGTGTATGCGAATACGGATCCGTCGGGAAAGCGCCCTGTTCCTGCACGCTCTTATAGGCACCGATGCCGCGGCGTATATCATAGTAGCATGCTACCAGACCGTCCAGTTCGGTCGACTCCTCGGCCCTGGCCTTGATGCAGATTTCCTGCACGGCAAGCAACAGCTTGGAAACCATGTGCCAATAGATGGAACCCAATCCCTCGTATTTGTAAAACGTGCCGGAGCGGCCGGTGAAGGACTGATGGTCAAAAACCTCCTCGTAGATTTCGAGCCATTTCTTGCGATCCTGCCCGGAGACATTCATCTGCTTCAGTTTTTCATCCAGCACGGAAGCATTACAGAATTCCGGATTGAAGTGCAGGGTGCCATTACAGTCGCGCGAGACTATGCCGGGAACGTCGTGATCCTTTATCGGCACACGGTTCTTTTCCATGAATCCGGGCAATGTGCGGTTGGGATAGAGGATATAGCTGTGCTGGTCGGCCCGATAGAGCGCGCTGGCCCGGAGCGCCTTAAGTACATCCAGGCTTTCGGCAGCGTCCAGCTTTCCTGATGAGAGTACCGCCACCTGGCCCTCCAGCATTTCATATAGATAACGAATGGCAATCCCGCCATCCTCATCCACCTGCATCAGGTTATAGGCATGATAGAGCCCGTCATTGCGCCGATTGGCCGCAATGGTCTGATCCATATATTCCTGCGCCAGTTTCAGAAAGGCGATGATGTCCGCAACCGGTAATCCGGTTTTCTCGCCGGATAAACCGGCGTCATAAAGCGTTTCGCGATAATGACTGCCCGCCCCGCCGAGCGCATCGAGTAAGACTCTGCGCTGCTGGTTGTCAAAGCCGCTTGCCAGTTTCTCCAAATGGGCCTGCAGCGCATCAAACATTTCGCGGAACTGGAGTTCCACTTCGGTCGACACCGAAAAACTATTCCCCCCGTTGCTGCTGAACAACTGGATGCAGAAATCCAGATAGCGGCGCATGTAGCACAGCGTCACCATCGAAACGCCATATCCCACGAGGGCGTTGTTGGCGTCGTTCCACTCTGGCCGCTGGGTGTTCATCCAGATTCCGGCCTCGGGAATAAAGTTCGAGAGTTTGGCCAGCAACGGAACCAGCAGCTTCTCGGTCAGGTTGACGCGGTAAATGTCGTCACCGCGCAAATGTACCAGTTTTCCGTCGGAGCCGATGGTTTCACTCAGTGCCATGATCGCCACATGGGCGTCATCGTCGAAGTCAATGCTTTCGTGCGGATTGGCCAGCAACGACTCGTAGGATTTGATGCGATATGGAATGTTCGCATAGACAAAGATTTCGCTGGATAGAAGCTCTTGCAGCCTGCCGGGATGGTATGCCTCGGATTGCTCCAGCAGCTTGAGCAGATAAATAATCTGGTGGTCACCCCAATAGCCGATGTATGACCACGGATCAATGGGATTATGCACCTCCCAGTCAATACCGTCGCGCGTGATGCGGTAGGGGTTATAGCCGTCGGCCGTTGATGCGTTGACAAATTTACAAATCATGCTTTCAAAAAAGCCGGGGTAGGAAATTCCCAGCGCTTCCCAGTTCTGGAAAATGTCGCGCCAGTTACCTTGATAGAAGAGCTTTTTCGTGCCGTCTGCATTGCGGGTTTCGATTGAAAAACGATTCCATGGGCGGCTCGGATCGCCGTGGCGGCGGCTGAAGGTCAGCGGCATATACTCCAAATAAAGCCGTTCTGCCACGGGGCGGCCCATCTGCCGGAAAAAAGCCAGCCCTTCCTGATACAGGAAACGGGCCGGCAATGCGTCGAGATCCAGCTGTTCTGCGGCGGGCCGGTTGGCCGAAACGATAAAATCGAGCAGGTCGGCTTTGTCGATCGAATAGCCGTCGTCAAAAATGCCGCCGCGCATGACATTGAAAAGCGTGTTGGCAAAATGTCGCGCGGTCTGTAGCGGATCACCGCCCGTTTGGATGCCGTCGGCCTGTGCTACAATCTGGCACAGGGTTTCAGTGCCCAGTTCCACATCGGCGAGCAATTCGGCTTCGGTTGGTCGCTGCCGCTGCAGTTCCGCAATGCTGCAGGCATCCTGATCGACTTCGCTCACAACAAACCACGTCTTGCTTCCGGCGGCGGGCAGGGTGGTTTCCGATTGAATAAAGTAGGCCCCGCGTATACCGCATACATCGGTTTCCTGTTCGAGGGATTCACCTCGCCGGAAACGATCCAGCTGCCGGTTGCTGAGCAGATAAGCCGGTTTGTCCAGTCCGGTCGACCAGACGGTGTTTGCGGTCAGCGATTCGCTGGGTTCCGCGCGGTCGACCGGGATCGAGCTGAGGGCATAGATGCCGATGCCGCTCTCGGGCAGCAGTTCGCTTTTCTTGTAGGCATCGACCAGTGTGCTGAAGCCCGTCTGCAGGTCGCGCTCGACATTCGACGGCAACAGGTTTTGCAGGCCGTCGACCACGTGTACCTGCACCGGTTGGTTCATGAGATTTGAAAGCTCGGCTTTGCGCACAAAACCAAATCGGTCGCTCGACATCCATGCGTATCGGAAGGAGAGCTTTAAGGTGCGGTTGATTTCTTCGAACACCAGCGTATTGCCGGGAACGTTCTTGTAGAGGTTGCGCTCGATTTCATAGGCCCCGGCATACCGATCTGAAAAGGGCTCCCATAAACGATCTCCGGTTTTGCCCACCACCCGAATGATGGTCTTCGGGCCGGTCTGGTCATGCGAATCCTGAATCCGGTCATCGGTGTAGTACGGAAAAAGCGCACTTCCGGAATTTCGTCGTCCGCAGCTCAGTGCGCCGTTGCTGGAGACGAACATCCAGTGGTTGGAATTGCTGACCACGCTCATGAAGAACGGAGCCATTCGGTCGTAGTTGTGGATGCGGTAAAACTGCTCGCCGTTGAGGTCGACATAGTCGCCCTTCATCGCCGCACTGGGAGGGAGCAACTCGCAATGACCCATACATATTTTTTTCTTTACCATAATTGCATCCTACCGGTGGCCGGGCCGGATCGCAGTCTCATCCGCCGGAACATCCGGGGGTGGGCTGCCCAGACGGAAGGCCAGGGGTTGTTTCTGCTTTTGTGACATTCCCGAGGGATAGCTTCCTTTGATTGCACGCAAACTGCGTTGCGCTGAAGCGTCTCGTATTTCACAAGCGTCGTAAAGTGTAGCCATGTTTTTATCTTCCTGCGAGCCAAAAGTGTAAGCGATTACAAAAAAGAGGATTTGCCGGCTATTCGTCAAGGTTTATTTAGGATGACATCAGAAATAGGGGAGAATGAGGCCGACGTGTTAGACGGCAAATGTGCTTCGATGAATGGCAACTATGCATGCGATTGCTTTTTTTTGATGGGATTAGCAGGATGTACAGGATGCTGATCTGAGAATTCTGCTTCATCAGAACCGACCAAGTGCTATTTACTCTACCTTGATAACCTGCGGCATTTGCGTCAGCCACTTCCGGGGCATCGCTCTTATTGAAATTAAAATGGCACCATCCTGCACATCCT
>JABDQT010000189.1 GCA_013042165.1 Kiritimatiellales bacterium
CGTCGGTTTATTTGGCCGATTGACCGGATTGTACGCTTCCAGCGTCCAGTGCGGAGTCAGGGTCACGGGAGCCTCGGATGTATTCAGGATCACCGTCCGTGTCAGTGCCTCATCCGCCGAAATGAAATAGAGTTCCTGCCGCACCTCGAGTGCTTGGGAACAAAACCGCTGCGCCAGCAGACCGGGAAAATAATCCGCCGACATCCGCTCAAATTTGACCGGATCATTCTCCCGGAACAGAGTCAGTCGGATCAATCCGCGGTCTTCCGGCGGAAAGTAAAACTCCCCGCCGTTCGGAAGAAAGGTGGGGCCACAGAACGAGAGGAGGTCGGCCCCGTCTTCAGCTTGGCAAAAACTATAGCCGTGCCAGCTGCCCAGATCCGCAAAGATATAGGCGGTCGGGCTTCCAACCTCCACATTGATTAAATTGGCCGTTTCTTCCGGCGCAGAATCCGAAGGCAACGTCATCCCTTCTGCTAGGGCCATCATTGAAAAACAGCCCGCAAAGAATGCTGTATGCCATCTTATTACCCGGCATCCCGACATTACTTACCCCGCTTCATTCTGTTCGCCCGGGGGTTATCGAGTTGATCGAGCGTTTTTATGAGGTGTGCCGGACGTACACCGGCGTAGCGATCCATCTCCTTTTGAAGCATCTTATGGGCATTCATCGCCTGTTCTGAAAGCGCATTGATCCGGAGCGGTTTTTTCTCCAACGTATCCTTCTCCATGTCGTAGAACGATCCGTTGCGATACAATTTATAGCGGTGATTCCGCACCCATTCCTTCGAAGGTTCGGTGCCTTCGCTCGAATACCAGCAGTGCACCATTTCACGCGGCTCTCCCCGCTCGCCCTTGAGCTGCGGAGCAAAGCTTTGGCCATCGATCTTCAGTTCGGCCGGAACCGCGGTTCCGCTCACAGAGCAGATCGTCGGAAGAAAATCACTAAACTCAATCAGATCTTTGTTAACAGACGCTGTTTTAATCACGGCAGGCCAGCTGGCGATCAGTGCCACATGGGTGCCTGTATCCAGCATGGTTCCTTTACCGCCCTTCACGTCCTGCCTGTTAAACTGGGAGGTAATACTTTTGTGTGTTCCGTTATCACCGGTAAAGAGTATCAACGTATTCTCACGGATGCCCAGCCGCTCCAGATGATCCGCCACCTGCCCGACCATTTTGTCCATGTAGGAGACCATGTCCTTAAAATTGGACTTTTTATCCGCATCGCGCGTTTTACTGTCGGGCGTCGGCTCGAAGGGCGAATGCGGCAGCAGCATGGGATAGTAGCAGAAGAAGGGCTGGTCCTTGTGCCGGGTGATGAAATCGAGAATAAATCCATTCACCTTGTCCGGACCGTAGCCACCGGACAGTTGTTCGCCCGTGTTGAGCTGCAGACAGACCAGATCATTGTAACGACTGCCCTTCTTTTCCAACTGCCACAGACAATACTCATCAAATCCGAATTTCGCCAGTTGGGCCGGGTCCTTGCCCAACTGCCATTTTCCGGCAATGGCCGTGGCATAGCCGTTCGATTTAAGCAGGTTGGCGAAGGTCGTTGCTTTGGTGTCGAGGATGCCAAACGTGTCATAATTCCGGACATTGGAAATACCCGTCATGATCTTCACGCGCGACGGCGTGCACAGCGGCTGCGAATAGCAATGCTCAAAACGCATACCGCTCGCGGCCAGACCGTCCAGCACCGGCGTTGCATATTCGGAGTCGCCATTGGCACCAATACACTCGTAGCCGAGATCATCCGCCATAATCAGAACGATATTCGGCGATGACGCCTGACACAAAGAGGCGAGAGCCAGAGCAAAAACGAATACGAGCTGTTTCATGATGACCCCTATTGATCAGAATTCCGCTTCTGCGAAAAAAACCACTTCATAAACACCGGTTCGGGATCGCAGCGGTCGCCGCTTACCTGGGTGATTCCATTATCGCTGCCCGTAAACATTTTGAGCGCAACCGGCCCACCATGCTTGTCCCCGACCCAGGTGGTGAACTTCATGTTTCCACCGACGCGCTTCATGTCCTCAAATATTTTGACATCCTTCTCGTAGGGACATTTGGGATCCGCATCCCCATGGAAGACCCAGAACGGGATATCCTTGATCTTCTCGACATCCACAAAATCCTTTGTTGACGCCAGCCCGCTTCCGGCCGACGGAGCCGCCGCGGCAAAATAACCGGGATCCAGCTGAGTCAGAATATAGGTTCCGTGTCCACCCATGGAATGCCCCGTAATGTAGATCCGGTCCACGTCAACCGAAGGCAAATCCTTAATGATCGCCTTGATCTTTGCGAGGGCAGCCTCTCCCCAGAGTTGATTCGATTGAGGCGCCAGCACATAACACGGGTAGTCCTTGCGGATCTGTTCTTCGGCCAGAAACTCGTTCCATTTCCGCAGCTGCTTTATATTATCAGCGCCCTTGCCGCCGGCTCCATGCAGGGAGACGATCACCGGATAGCTTTGGGCCGCATCAAAACCCAGCGGTTTCAGCAACCGGTAAGGCATCTCTTCGAAGCTATTCGCCTCGTGCAAATCAATCGCCCATTGTTCGATTTTTTTATCTGCGGCGAACCCATTGAGCGCACCGAACAACACCAGCATCCAGAACACGACTTTATTCATCTTCCATCTCCCAATAAAACACAGGCCCTTTATTTAAACTCGATCAAACGCACGGAGTGCGGCTCCATCGACAGGCTGAGCCCTTTCTTGCCAAACGAAACCGGTTTTCCGCTCCAAAGGTCAGTCAACGTATAGTCGGCCGAATCCAGCTCCAGATCCTCCAGCGACCAGGTGGTATCTGCGGCGTCATCCATCCAGTTGTAAAGACCGAATACAATGCGATCGTCCAGTTCCAGCTTCCAGATGCGCGGAACATCGGCACCGGAAAAGAGATCGAGCGGAACCGCATGTTGATGGTTACTCCACACATCGAGCAGCGGCTTGTGGCGATAGAGATCCAGGCGCTCTTGGGGAAGCGATTCGATGCGGTCACCGCCGAAAATAAACCCACCCATCAGTGCCTGCAGCGTGATGTGGCAGCGCGCTTCTTCAAGGGTGTATTGCGGTGTCGCGAAAAACGCATCCGGATCGCAAATGGCAATATTGTTATGGATGTAATAGTTCTGAGCAATCGAGCGGGCAAAGCGGATCATGCCTTTGTAGTCTTTTCCCACCAGCACATCGTCGATGGTTCCGGTGGTTTTTCCAAAGGTAATATTGGCATACGGTTCTTTCTTGCTGCTGACGCCGGGATGGTTGATGTCGTTGCCGACGCGCACGGCATCGTAGCACTCGATGGCACCATAGAGCCACCCCATGCTGCGCGTGACCACCAGTTCTTCCGGCAGTACGGAACGAATCAAGCGGATTGCCTTATTATGCGCCTGCAGACCAGTCATCGTTGGATCAAACCGATCTCCCTCTTCCAGGCCGCCGTAATGATGATCCCATTTCATGAAGGTCGGGCGATAGTCTTCCACTAACTGACGGAACTGACCGGCCAGATACGACGGCACATCCGGGTGACTGCCATCCAGATAAATCATGCCCTTGGTGGTAATCATCTCGTCATCGTCCGGATCAATGATCGTTCTTCCATAGGGCTGCATAATCCAGTCCGTATGCTTTTTCAAGAAGGGGTCGGTCGGATTGACGCGCAGCGGGCTGATGTGCAGACCAAACTTCAGCCCCATATCGGTGACCTGGTTGGAGAGATCGCGGATACCGCGCGAAAAATCCTCATTCACAAAATAGGAACCCGGCCGGGTCCACCAGCCGCCGTCGATCTGGATATAGCGGTAGCCGGCATCATACAGTTCATCCTTCATGTAACGCGCCGCTTTCAGCACGGCCTCTGCCGTGACACTGCGGCTGTAGGAATGCCAAGAACTCCACCCCGGTTCAATCATGCGCATTGGACGGCCCTGCCGCACGCTTTCGCCCATGATGCGGCCCACTTCAGCGAGGGTCTGCGTGGGGCGCCGATCATTCCAGTAACCAAGCATCACCGGATCCAGTGAGACGGTGTTACCGGCCGGAACCTTTATTTTTTCAAGCCCATTCCGGCTGCCGCTCCGAACGGAAAAATGAACATCGCCGCCTTTGACATTGTTCCACTCAAACGAGGAGGGCCAGAGCTCGCCTTTGAGCGCGGCACCGGCAAAGGTTTGATTCTTTTCATCGTGCTGCAGGGTGGACAACCAGAATCCGTTACGCGGATCATCCTTCTTGGTGGCCTTGAGTTCCGCCAGCTTATCCAGCCAGAAGATCCGGCCTGTTTTCGGAGCCTCGATGTGCTCCGTAAAGACCGTCCAGCCCGCGGCGCTTTCACCAACTGAGAGATTGTGCGCCTCGTCCTTTTTTGTGAGCATGTAGACGTTGCCCAGCGTGAACTCCTCCGACGCCGTGAGCGAAGCGGATACCACCGCATACGGGCGATCCTGCTCGATCTCGATCTGTACAACCACTTGTTCCAATGGCGCCAGACCGGAACAGGTCAGGGTGTGCATCCCGTCCTTCTCCGACCAGCTCTGCTGCGGAAAGGCATCGCCATACACCCATTCTCCATTCACCTGCAGCGCAAAGGTCGAATCCGACAGCGCAATGCCATTTTCCCAGACGA
>JABDQT010000190.1 GCA_013042165.1 Kiritimatiellales bacterium
CCCATGAGTGCTGAAAACAAGGTATTTATATACGATACAACGCTGCGCGACGGTGCCCAGGCGGAAGGGGTGACCTTTTCGCCCGTGGCCAAGATTCATGTGGCCAAGATGCTTGATTCGTTCGGAGTCGACTATATCGAGGGCGGCTATGCGGCTTCGAATCCGAAGGACATGGCCTTCTTTAAGGATATCAAGAAGGAAAACCTGAAGCATGCCAAGGTGGCCGCCTTCGGCAGCACCCGCCGCGCGGGCGTGAAGGTCGAGGAAGACAAGGGTTCGCTGGCCCTGCTCGAGGCCGACACCGAAGTCTGTACTATCTTTGGCAAGACCTGGCTGTTGCACGTGACCGAAGTGTTGAAAACGACGCCGGAGGAAAATCTGGCGATGATCGAAGATACCTGCCGTTTCCTGAAGGAAAACGGCAAAGAGGTTATCTATGATGCCGAGCACTTTTTCGACGGCTACAAGGACAGCCCGGTTTATGCCCTCCAGTCGCTGGAAGCTGCCGCTAAGGGCGGGGCGGATGTGCTGGTGCTGTGCGATACAAATGGCGGAACCCTGCCGCATGAGGTTTTTGAGATCACGACACTCATCCGCGACAAGTTTGATATCAGTGTCGGCATCCATACGCACAACGATTCCGAGTTTGGCGTTGCCAATGCCATGGAGTCCGTTCGTGCCGGTGCCGTGCAGGTGCAAGGCACCATCAACGGGTTCGGCGAGCGTTGCGGAAATTGTAATCTGGTTTCGGTGGTGGCCAATATCATCCTGAAAACGGACAAGACCTGCCTGGTCGACCCCGAACAGCTGAAGAACCTCAAACTGGTTTCGCAGTTTGTGAATGAGCAGGCAAACCTGCGCGACAACCAGCGTTCGGCGTTTGTCGGCGACAGCGCCTTTGCGCACAAGGCCGGCATGCATGTCGACGGTGTCCGCAAGGTGTCGCAGAGCTTTGAGCATGTCCCGCCGGAATCGGTCGGCAATTCGCGCCGCATTCTGATCTCGGAACTCTCCGGTGCAAGCAACGTGATGGAAAAGCTGCTCGAGATGGGTCTCGATAATATCGACCGCAAGTCGCCGGAGGTGCGCGACATTCTCAAGACCATGGAAACGATGGAGAAGGGCGGCTATGTCTATGAAGCGGCCGACGCCTCGTTCAAGATGCTGATCAAAAAGGTGCTCAAGGAACATAAGAGTTTCTTCGAGCTGGATGGATTCCGTGTGATTGTCGAGAAGCGCAGCAAGGACGAGCCTTGTGTTTCGGAGGCAACGGTCAAGTTGAAGGTGAATGGTGCAAGGGCCTCTACCGTCGGCGAAGGCGACGGCCCGGTCGATGCGCTCAATGCGGCGTTGCGGCGAGCGCTCAAGGAATTCTATCCGAGTATCGAAGATGTGCATCTGGCGGACTATCGCGTGAGCATTCTCGATCCCGATGAAGCCACGGCGGCAAAGACCCGCGTGCACATCGAATCGTCCGACGGCAAAACCTCGTGGGGCACGGTCGGCGTTTCCGAAAACATCATCGAAGCCTCGTGGGAAGCCCTCGTCGACGGCGTGGAATACAAGCTGTTCCTGGATGAGGAAAAATCGGACTAGAGAAAAGTCCTCGCAGAGGCGCTGAGGACGCAGAGGCTTGTATGGTGGATTTAAACACGATATCGCATGATATTATTCAGGCTGCGATCGAGATTCACAAGGAATTAGGGCCGGGCTTGCTGGAATCCGTATATAGGAAGTGCCTTGCCAAGGTGTTGCGGGATAATGGATATGACGTTAAGGAAGAGTTGTATTTACCCGTAACATTCCGGGGTGAGACCATAGAGGATAAGGGTTACCGAATTGACCTGCTTGTCGACGATAGAGTTGTCGTTGAGGTGAAATCCGTTGAGGAAATGAAACCATTGTTTTCAAAGCAGACAGGAACCTATCTGAAGTTAATGAGATTGCAGTTGGGCCTATTGATTAACTTTAATGTGCCTCTGTTAAAAGACGGCGTAAAAAGAATAGTAAACGACTACAGAGAATAGTCCTCAGCGCTCTCTGCGCCTCTGCGAGAAATTATTGGAGAAGTTATGAGCGGTTTGTCAAAAACCTACGACCCGAAGCAGGTTGAGGAAAAGTGGTACGCGAAGTGGATGGCGGACGGCCGTTTTCATGGCGAGAGCTCGGATGGAGGCGACCCGTTCTGCATCGTGATTCCGCCGCCGAATGTGACCGGAATCCTGCACATGGGGCATGCCCTGAATAACAACATCCAGGATGTGTTGACGCGCGTGGCGCGTATGCAGGGAAAAAACACCGTGTGGGTTCCGGGCACCGATCATGCCGGCATCGCTACCCAGAATGTGGTCGAACGCCAGCTGGCCAAGGAGGGCGTCAACCGCGACGACCTCGGCCGCGATAAGTTTCTTGAGCGCGTGTGGGACTGGAAGCACCAATACGGCAGTACCATCTCCAATCAGCTGAAGAAGCTGGGCGCCTCCTGCGACTGGGAGCGCGAACGGTTCACGATGGATGAGGGCCTGAGCGAAGCCGTGCTGGAAATCTTCTGCCGGCTCTACGACAAGGATCTGATCTATCGGGGAAACCGCATCATCAACTGGTGCCCGCGTTGTCAGACGG
>JABDQT010000195.1 GCA_013042165.1 Kiritimatiellales bacterium
TTTTCTGTTTCAAACTTCGACATTAAACCATATGTTCCCCGGATTGGAAGAGGAACTGTTTCATGGCGGACCATGTATATCTATTCTGCGGCAGCGATGAATATCTGGTGGGGCTGAACGCCCGGAAGAAGGTAGACCAGATCTGCCCGGAGGCCGAGCAGGCGCTTTCGCTGGAAATCATCGACGGCGACGCGGCTACGATTGATGCCGCGGTCGCGGCTATCGATCAGTGCGCGGCCGCCTTCCGCACCGTCGGCCTTTTTGGCGGAAAAAAGGTGGTCTGGTTCCGTGATGTATCGTTCATGAAGCATGCCGTCATCATGAAGAACGACCAGGTCAAACGCCTGCTCGGCGTGCTGGCGGGCGATCTGAAAGCCGGGTTGGCCGATGACCAGTTTCTGATCCTTTCCGCCCCCGGTATCGACAAGCGTTCCGCCTTCTACAAAGCCTTGAAGGAGGTCGGCGAGATTGCCGAATACGATATCCCGGAACGGGACTACGAAGCGCGTCCGGTCGCGCTGAAACGCGCAGTTTCGCTCTTCAAGCGCGAAGGATTCACCATTGCGCCCAATGCGGCGGATGCCTTTATCGATAAGGTCGGTTTTGAAACGCGCCAGATCATGAGCGAGGTCGAAAAGATGGTACTCTACAAGGGCGCCGACAAGGCCATTTCCATGGATGATGTGCAGGCCATCACCTCGGCGGCCGGCGAAGCGATCGCCTGGGACTTCACCGATGCGGTCGCCGAGCGCAAGCTGGCTGACGCCATTCGTCTGTTCCGGCAGCTTCTTTTCCAGAAGCAGACCGCCATCGGACTCATCATTCAGATCGAAAGCCTGTTTCAGAATCTGCTGCGTTTTCGGGAATACCTTGACGCCGGCTGGCTGCGCCTGAACGGCAACCGGATCCAATGGAGTGACGACCCGGAGCTCGACGACTATTTTTCCGGCATGAAGGATGATCCGCGCAAGATGCACTGGTTCCGCGCCGGAAAGATCGCCAATCAGGCCGCGCCCTATACCGCGCGCAACTTAGCGGCCCGCAAGAAGCTTATCGTGGACACGCACGAAAAAATGCTCTCCCGCGGAACGATCCCGCACGAGCTGATGTTCGAAACCCTGCTCGCCAAACTTTGCGCTCCCAAACGCCGCCAGCGCTAGAAGCGTTCTTGGTCGAGCTGGTATTCCTCAGGCCGGTAAGGCCCCGCCGGCAACCCGTGGCCGGCCTGAATGACCGCCTGAAGGTTGGCTTGCCGCGCCAGCGGTATATAGTTCGGTTTGGCTTTGGTGGCCGCTGCCTGCACCGCCGCGACAATCAGATCCGCAATCGCATTGCCGGATGAATTGCTTTGGGGCTGGTAGACGAGTCGTTGAGCAGTACGCCACAGCTCCTGGCCGGTATGGCCGTCTTTCAGCACATAGCTGAACTCGACTGTAACCGTGGTTGTCAGGACAGCGTATTGGGCGTCCCATCGCTCGATGGTGACATAGAGGACGGTGTCGGCGCCGAAGAGCGAGGCCAGTCGCGTTGTGTCCGCGCTGTGCACCATGCTGGCATCCGCGAGCCCGTCATCTTCCATCACGCGCTTGACCATATTGACGGGAAAGACGTAATAGCCGCGCTCGGCAACCGGCTGGCTGATGGCCGATAGGAAATAGTCGGCAGCATCGACATCCATGGTATTGTTGACCACCGGCACGATCAGGATCGAATGCGGGTCGGCACTGCGAAAAGCGGAGTAGTCGAAGCTTTTTCTTGTGGTTGCGCAACCGGCCAGCAGCGAAAGCAGACACCCTAGAAACACGAAGTGGACGATGCGCTTCATTCGGCACCTCCCGCCGGAGCGCGTTTATTGCTGATTTGCGCCGTCTGGATCATGCTGTCCATGAAGACAGCCGATTCCGGCCATAGCGCCTTTTCCTTATTGAAGTAACTGATGGCGCGACCGTTTTCACCTTGGCGCATCAGCAGGAAGCCGTATTCGGCATAAAGTCCAGGTGCCATGGGCTTGGTGGCCGGCGTTTTACGGGCCTCGTATTTTTCAATCAACCCGGTCAGTTC
>JABDQT010000199.1 GCA_013042165.1 Kiritimatiellales bacterium
GTGAGAAAGAGATAAGCGACCGCAACGGAGTTGGAGCACCCGATGGCCAGCCCATCCAGTCCGTCCGTCAGGTTCACCGCATTCGATGCCCCGACCAGCACAATCACCAAAAAAACAAACGAGCCCACCAGACCCATATCGAGCACGGGGCGCTTAAAGAATGGAACCATCAGATCCCGTACGCGCTCCTGCATGTCCGGAATCGACCAGAGCACGGTAAACACGATGAGGGCCCAGATCAGCTGTGCGGTAAATTTCATTTTCACGCTCAGGCCGTTCCGGCGCTTGATCTTCAGATAGTCATCGCCGAAACCGATCAGACCCATCAGACAAAACGTGGCGAGGGTCAGCATAATATACAGATTGGTTGGAATGGCCCACAACAGCGTCGCGACCGCCGCCGCGATGATGATCATCAGCCCGCCCATGGTGGGCGTTCCGACCTTTTTGCGCTTATCAAGTCCTTCGACGCGCTCATCCGTCTGCTGTTCGCCGAAGTTTACGATACGCAACCGCCGGATCAAATCGGGTGCAATCAGCAACGACAGAATGAATGCGGTGGACGCCGCACCCAGTGTCCGAAAGGTAATGTATTGGAAGAGCCGCAGGGGGGAAAACAGCCCCTCCAGCTCGGTGAGATAGTAAAACATCCTCTATGACTCCTTGAAATAATCCAGCACCTGCTCCAGCTGCTCACCGCGCGACGCTTTCAGCAGCACACGGTCGCCCGCCACCAGGTGATCCTGTAAAATCCGTGCGGCTTCGGCCGCATCCGCGCAATGGAAAAAACAGTCGACTTTTTCACAGACCACCCGCTCTCCCAACGCACCCACAGTTATTACACCGTTCAGCCCCAGTGAATCAACATATTGTCCGAGTGCGGCGTGTTCTTTTTCCGAAGTCCCGCCCAATTCGCGCATTCCACCGACCACGGCCCACTTGTTTCCCGCCCCGGGCAGAGCGGCAAACGTGGCCAGACCGGCCCGCATGGAGAGCGGGTTGGCATTGTAGGCATCATTGATGAAAGCAATCCCCTGCCGGGTCGATTCCTGCCAGCGCATGGGAGGTGCCCTGAACCGGCCCAGCCCTTCGGCAATGCGATCCGGCTCCAGCCCCAGCTCAAGACCGAGTGCAATGGCGCGAAGCGCGTTGCGCATCATATGCTCGCCCGGCTGAGGCATCAGGTAGTTGAATCCGTTTACGTTCATGGCACCCTCACCAGCCTTGCGGCCGACATAATCGGCAATGCCCTCCAGCGAGACCGTCCGCACACTTGCGCAGGTGTGCGCTCGCATCATGGCATACCAGGGGCTGTCACGATCGAGAATGACCATACCCGAGCTCGTAACCCGCTCAGCCAGTTTCATTTTTTCACGGGCGATTTCTTCCACCGAATTAAAGCTTTCGCGATGGGCGTTTCCTATTTCGGTCAGGATGCCGATGTCCGGCTGGAGCAGCTCTGCGAGTGCCGCGATCTCGCCGGGATGATTCATGCCAATTTCAAAGACGCCGAATCGCGCATCGGCCGGCATCGCCAGCATGGTGAGCGGAAGACCGATATGGTTGTTGTAGTTGCCGGAGGTGCGGTGCGTATCGCCCGCCATGGAGAGCACATCCGCGCACATCTCCTTCACGGTGGTCTTCCCGACACTGCCGGTGATGCCAATCACCCGGCCGGTCCAGCTTTTGCGGTAGCCGCGCGCGAGATCCTGCAGCCCCGCGATGGTGTCGGGCACGGGCAGAACCGGCTGATCGGTCGACACATAATCCTGTTCAACCAATGCGCCCGCCGCGCCCTTTTCAAACGCATCGGAAACAAACGCATGTCCATCGAAATTATCCCCGCGAATGGCCACATACAGATCACCTGGCCGGAGGGTTCTCGTGTCCTTAGAAATTCCGGTAATCGCCCGCTCGGGCAACCCATTTTGCCATTGCAGCGACAGCCACTCCGCAAACGTCTCTGGGCGGAAATCCGGCATCAACCGAATATCTCCCTGACGACTTCGCGATCATCGAAGGGCACAATAGTCCCGTTGAATTCCTGATAGGTTTCGTGCCCCTTGCCGGCGATCAGCAGAATATCCTTCCGGCGGATCAACTGCATGCCCCGCTCGATCGCTTCACGGCGGTCGGACCTCACCTCGAATTGGCTCTCGCTGCCGAATCCTTCGATGATATCCGCCACGATTGCTTCGGGTTCCTCGGTACGGGGATTGTCGGAGGTTACAATGGAGTAGTCCGCCAACTCCGCCGCCACCCGACCCATTTTGACCCGCTTATCGCGGTCGCGGTTTCCGCCGCAGCCGAAGACCACCAATAAGCGGCCCTCGCAGATTTCGCGCAGCGTGCTCAGGACATTCTTGAGTGCATCGTCCGTATGCGCGTAGTCGACAAACACTTTTCTTTTTTTACGATTCGGCACCGGCTCGAGTCTGCCGGGAATCGAGGTGATGCGCTCCAGCGACATGCAGATCCGTTCAAGCGGAATGCCCAGCACGCCGCCGACTGCCACGGCGGCCAGTGCATTATATATATTGAATCGTCCGAGCAGTTTGAGGTGAATGCGGGACTCCCCCCAGGGGGAGGCAATACGAAAACGGGTGCCATGGATGTCCACGCTGCTTTTGGCCGCGCATACCATCGCTCGCTCATCGAAACCATAGGTCACCACATCCGCCTGCAGCTCGCCGTGGTCGAGCAGCTTCTGTCCCCAGGGATCATCCAGGTTGATGATGGCCGATTGGTCATGCTGCTTTTGCAGGTCCTGAAACAGCCCGGCCTTCACCTTGAAATAGTTTTCCATGTCGTGGTGGTAATCCAGATGATCCTGCGTCAGATTGGTGAATACGCAGATATTGAAATCAACCCCGCGCACACGATCCAGTGCCAGAGCATGGGAAGAGACCTCCATCACGACGGAATCGCAACCGGCGTCCTTCATCTGTCGGAACATGGCATGCAGGTCCGGTGCTTCCGGGGTCGTGCGCGAGGCGGGTATGGAGCGGTCGCCGATTTCATAGGCCACCGTCCCGAGCAAGCCGGGCAGAAACCCGCCGTCCTGAAGAATATCGCGGATCATGTAGGTCGTGGTGGTCTTTCCGTTGGTCCCGGTCACGCCGACCACCTGCATCTGCCGGGTCGGATTTCCATAATACACCGATGCCATCTCGGCCAACGCACAGCGTGCATTCGGAACCTGTACGTGCGTCGCACCCGCACCCAGCTCCAGCTGGTTTTCCGAAACCACAACGGCGGCGCCTTTGGACAGTGCTTCGGTGATGTAGGTTGCACCGTCTACCTGATGCCCGTGAACGGCAACAAAAAGCCCGCCGGGTTTTACCTGCCGCGAATCATAGGCAATATCTTCAACCGTCACATCGGCCGTTCCCGACACGTGGGTTACTGTGATGGATTCAAGCAGTTCGCTCAGCTTCATTCTTCCGGCCTCGCAACATAGATTCGGTTGCCATCGGGTGCGATGCGCAGATAGCGGACCGCGAACTCGGCAATTTCCCGGAAGGCGGGGCCGCATACCGTGCCGCCGTAATATTTGATCTTGCGACCGGACTCCGTGAATACACCCGGATCGTCCGCCACGACGATAATACTGATCTCCGGATTTTCCACAGGAAGAAAGCCGGCAAACGAGGAGGTGAAGATCTTGTCGTAATAGCCGCCGGCCGGGTTGATTTTCTGGGCGGTTCCGGTCTTTCCGGCGACGGAATAGCCTTCCACCCGGGCTTTCGTTCCCGTGCCTCCTTCCTCGGTGACACGGGAAAGCAATTTCCGCATGCGCCGCGAAGCCGAAGGGCTGATAGGACGCCCCAGTTCCTCATGCCTGAATTCCTCCAGAACGGTACCGTCTGCCGCGACGACTTTCCTGACCACCATCGGCTTCATCTGCACTCCGTTGTTGGCGATGGCACTCATCATCGATAAAACCTGCATGGCGGTCACGCTGATTTCGTGACCCATTCCTATGCGCGTGGGGCTGATTTTCGACCAGTTTTTGGGTGAATAGAATATCCCGCCCTCCTCGCCAGGAAGTCCCACACCCAGTCTGCTCCCGAACTTGAATTTTTTCAGGCTGTCGTAGAGCAGCTCATTGCCCATCATCAAGGCAATCTTGGCCGTTCCGATGTTGCTTGATTTCTTAATCACGTCAGCAACCGAAATAATCCCCTCGCCATGGCTGTCACGCAAAGCCTTTCCGCCATAAACCCAGTAGCCGTTTTCGCAGTCGACCCTGTCGTTCTCGTCCACGATACCCAGATCCAGCGCGGCCGCGATGACGGCGGCCTTCATGGTGGAGCCGGGTTCATAATTGAAAGCAATGGGAGCGTTACGGCGCCATTCCGCAGGCGCTTTTCCATAGTGGTTGGGATCGTAGGTCGGAAACGAGGCCATCGCAAGGATCTCTCCCGTACGCACCTGCTGCACAATGGCCCACGCCGATTTGGCGTTCGACTCCCGGCAGACTTTCTCGAGCGTCTGTTCAACGACATATTGAAGCTGCTGATCCAGCGTCAGCTGAACCATGGCTCCGTCCTCCGGCGGGATATCCACCTGGCGCGCGCTGTAGATCTCGCGGCGACGGCCATCTTGTTTGCTGACCCGAAGCCCCTCCTTGCCCCGCAGGAAATCATCCATGCGCTGTTCGACCCCCGCCGAGCCTGTGCCCTCGAGGTTGGAAAAGCCCACCACATGGGCCATCAACGGCCCGTTCGGATATTTTCGGATCGAGACCTCCTCCAGCCCGACGCCGCGAAGAAATACATTGGTCTCGACGCCATCCACCAAATCCCGCGGAGTGTAGCTCACGCCTAAATTGACTGGTTTGAAGCGCTTGACACGATGCCCCGGAACGAAGCGCTTGACGACCTTGTATTGCCTCCGGGTATTGGACAGCATTTCCAGTATCTCGCTCTCAGGGATGGAAAACTCCATCGACAGATATTTTGCCACGGCCGTCGGGTCGCCGTTTCTGGAAATATATTTCGGGTCGACATAGATGTGGTACGCCGGAGCATCCATGGCCAGAATCCGGCCGGTCCGGTCAATGATGCGACCGCGGCCGCCCACCGGCTTGTATTCAAACTTATGCCCTTTTTCAACCGGCTCGCGCACCCATTCCGTCGGACGAAGGTGCAGCACGATGAGACGCGATGCAATGCCTGCAAACACCGCCATGACCATGATCGCGAGGATGATGATCCGGCCTTTGAAACGCACCTCCGCCATGCTCTGCACCCTTCTCCTTCTTACACCAAAACCCGCAACCTGCTGATGCAATGTTACGGGCACTCAAAAAGGGCATCCGGCTCGTTCTTACGGATTGCCCAACATTGCCGTTTTGTCACTATATTTTCGGTTCCCGACTTTAATGATCTGACTTTCGCGGGGCATGACCATATCGAGCCGATGTTTGACAATGGCCGCCTTCAGGTTTGGCGGCGAGGTGATCATGGACCAGCGATTGCGTTCAATATCCAGGCGCTTGTTCACCCTATTCAGCTCATGCTCCTTGCTCTTGATCTCTTTGCCAAGCGCATCGCAACGGGAACAGAGCCACATATAGCTCAATCCGAGCACGGCAACCAGCACCAGCACATTGGCAAGCAGCGCCGGAAACGGAACCTGAACCTGATTCTTCTTTTTACGCTTCTTTCTAGATTTTCGCTTCGCCGCCATCTTAAACTCCTACTTCCACCGCTCGCAGTTTCGCCGAGCGCGACCGCGGATTCGCGGCCTGCTCTGCAGCCGATGCAACCAACGGCTTTTTCCAAATCCATTGAACGGCCGGCTCCTCGCCGATCCGTCTGACACCGCCCTGCTGCAACGATTCCTCGCGCGGCACATGCCGCTTGAAAAACTGCTTCACCAGGCGATCTTCGAGGCTGTGGAAGGTCAGCACCACGATGCGGCCGCCCTCCACAATCCGGCCGACCATCGATTTCAACACGCTTTCGATGGAGGCGATTTCGTCATTCACTGCCATGCGCAGCGCCTGAAAGGTAAGCGTTGCCGGATGGGTTTTCTTTCCCCTGCGGCCGCCTTTCGCGCGTTCAACGATCGCAGCCAGCTCCAACGTCGTCTCGATGGTTTTTTTGCCGCGAGCCTCGACGATCGCCCGTGCGATCCGCCGGGAGGCACGCTCTTCGCCATACCGGTAAATAATGTCGGCCAGTTCCTGTTCGCTTCCGAGGTTCACCAGCTCGCCGGCCGTCTGGCCCTGCGTACGGTCCATGCGCATATCGATCGGCGCATCCTGCTGAAAACTGAAACCGCGCTCGGCCACATCGAGCTGGAAGGAGCTGACTCCCAGATCGAGCAACAGCCCGTTCACCTGCGAAATGCCGAGCGCATCGAGCTGTTCGGCCATGTTCGCATAGTTGTCGTGCACCAGTTCCACCCGCTTGCCCCCACCTGACTTCAAGGTCCCCTTCACCCGCTCGATCGCATCCACATCGCGATCAAAACCAATCAGCATGCCGCCCGTTTCAAGCCGTTCGAGTATCGCCGCCGCGTGGCCGCCGTTGCCGAGAGTGCCGTCCACATAGATCCCTTTCGGATCGGTGATCAGCGCCTCGAGACACTCGTCGAGCATGACCGGTATATGCACTAGACCCCTTTTTCCGGAACCGGAACGTGCTCCGGCTTATCCTGCTCGCGCCCGAAACTCCAATGCGTGCGGTTGCCGTACAGGCAGGAAAAAAGATGCCCCGAGTTGACCATCGAAAGATTAAAAAACCGGTCCTGTTCCGGTGTGATGTCCACCGACTTCGAATAGCTTAAAAACTTCGCCACATCCAACATGCTCATGCCGTACCCCTTTGCGTCGCCGCTTAATAGCCCCCGAAAAACATATTTTCCGCCGAGGATGAATCCTGCGGCAGTGCCAGGTCGAAATTTTCGATACTCCACAGCTCGATGCGTGTCAGCGCGCCCACCAGCACCACCTGCTCCTTCGCCTCAATGTGCGCCAGCAGGTTGTCACCAATACGGATGCGCCCCTGGGCATCCCAAACCAACAGGTCCGCTCCCGAGGTGATGGAGCGGATGGCCTGCTGTTCGTTCTTGTCCAGGGATCCCCCGCTGCGCAGCGCCTCCAGCCGGCGCATCATTTCCAGTGCGGTATAGAGATAGAGGCATTTATCTTCCGGATGCGGAAAAGCGAACAGCTGATTGGAGTCCCCGGCCAAATGACGCCAGCTCGATGGAAAAATCATACGTCGCTTGGCATCAAGGGAATGCGTGAACGACCCAACAAACAAGGCTGGTGATTGCGCTCTTATATTCATCCCTTTATCTCCACTTTGTTCCCTTTGATGGGATTTTATGCCACTTTACCCCACCGTCCGTCAACGGGTTTTCATCGTTTTTTTCATGTTTTTTGGAAACGGCTCTAAACCCGCAACAAACCAGCCTGGCTGATCATTTCATGGGCAGCCGCTCCACCCCATTCCGAAGCGCCCCGTAAGCGATCATGACCGCGATGCCCAAACCTGCTATCGGAAAAGTCGCTCAGCCTGCCGGCCCATCCCGGGGCAACCCCGCGCGTCGGATGGGTGCCGGGGGATCTCCGGGAGCAGCTGATTTTAGAATTGCCCTGAATCCAAACAGCACGATTTAGGTATTTTAATGCTGAAATAGTGAGACTGCTGTGATTTATATTTTGGTCAGCGAAGATATGCCCCTCGCAGGTACCATGGAGATTTAGAGTGAAGCCGACCGATACGAGTGATCCGGAATATTTCCACAAAGTCGTCGATTGCCAATTTGCCTGTCCCGCCCACACCCCGGTTCCCGAATATATCCGCCTCATCGCGGCCGGCAAGTATACCGATGCCTACATGGTCAACTGGGAATCCAACGTCTTTCCCGGCATCCTCGGCCGCACCTGCGACCGTCCCTGCGAACCGGCCTGCCGCCGCGGACGCGTGGAGGATAAACCGGTCGCGATCTGCCGCCTCAAGCGCGTCTGCGCGGACATGAAGGACGATATCAAGGCTCGGCTTCCTGAAGTTCCGAAGGAAAAAAACGGATTCCGCATCGCACTGATCGGCGCCGGCCCCGCGTCCTTAACCGTTGCGCGCGACCTGCTGCCGCTGGGCTACGAGGTCGATCTTTATGAAGCCACCAACAAGGCGGGCGGCTTCATGCGTCAGCAGATTCCGTCGTTCCGCCTGCCGGAAGAGGTGATCGACGAGGAAACGGGCTACATTCTCGACATGGGCGTGAACGCTTTTTTCAACACCCGCGTGGAAAGCATGAAGGCGCTGCTGGAGAAAGGATATGACGCTGTGCACGTCGGCTCCGGAGCACCCAGCGGCCGCAATCTCAAGCTGCCGGGCTACGAACTGGACGGCGGAAAAAATGTCCAGATCGGTGTGGAATGGTTATCGCAGGTCGCATTCGGCCACCTGATCGAAGCCCCGAAGGATGTCATTGTAATTGGCGGCGGCAACACGGCCATGGATTGCTGCCGCACCGCCCTGCGTCTCGGCGCCAAGAACGTCAAGGTGCTGATCCGCACGCCGATCAGCGCCATGGTCGCCTCGCCATGGGAGATCGAGGATACGGAGGCCGAAGGCATCCCGATCCTCGAAAACCACAATCCCGGGGAATACATGGTCGAAGACGGCGAGCTGAAGGCCATGAAGTTTGAGATCATTGAATATTCGGTCGAGGCGGTCGGCACCGAGGTATTCACGCCCACCGGCAAGGAAGAGATCATCGACTGCAGCCTGGTGCTGCTGGCCATTGGTCAGGCCAACGCATTTCAGTGGATTGAGCGCGACATTGGCATCGAGTTCAACGAG
>JABDQT010000201.1 GCA_013042165.1 Kiritimatiellales bacterium
GCCATCGGTTATGTGCTCTACTACGCCAAGCTGCGCTACATGGACGAAGGCTATCCGCTACGCGAAATTCTCGACCTGGTCGACCGCGATCTCTCCAACGAAGGGCTGAACGCGCTCGTACGCGACCCGCGGGGTGATCTGGCACGGCCGCGGCGCTATGAGGTTGCCGCTACGCTGAACCGTCTGCCGGCCTTCCGCGTCTCGCACGTTACGGATTAGGCCATGCGGCTGGTGATCCAGCGCGTCAAACGGGCATCGGTTGCCGTGGAGGGGGAGTGCATTTCCCAAATCGGCAGCGGCTTGCTGGTCCTTGCCGGGGTGTCGCACGACGACACCCCTTTTGATGCCCGCTATCTGGCCGCAAAGACCTCCAATCTGCGCATCTTCGAGGATGAAGACGGCAAGATGAACCGTTCCGTTGCCGAAGTCGGCGGCGAAATCCTGTCGGTCAGCCAGTTCACGCTTTATGGCGACTGCGCCAAGGGCAACCGCCCCAGCTTCATCCAGGCCGCACGGCCCGCGCAGGGCGAGGCGCTCTTTGATGAATATGTTCAGGCTCTCGAAAAACTCGGCTTCAGCCCGCACACCGGAAGGTTTGGCGCCGAGATGCAGGTGGAGCTGCTGAACGATGGCCCCGTCACCATCATCCTTGAATCAACTGGTCGTACTAAAGAATAAGCTCAATAAACCTTCTGCATTCGCGTCCATTCGTGTTTATTTGCGGTTGAATTTCCAGAGGTGAATTATGGCAAAGCAAAAAACCACGGTAGGGACGATCGATCATGAGGTGCTGGCCTTCACCGCCGGCCGCGATGTGGAGCTGGATCACGCCTTGATTACCGTCGACTGCATCGGCACGGCGGCCCACGTGACCATGCTCTCGAAAATGCCCGTCCAGCCGGCGCTGATCACGGAGGGTGAATGTGCGCAGGTGATCGAAGCGCTGGTGGAGATTATCGGTCTTGCGCAGCAGGACCAGTTCACGATCGAGCTCGCCGATCAGGATGTACATCTGGCCGTGGAGCGGGTGCTGACGGATAAACTCGGCGACCTCGGCAAGAAGATCCACACCTGCCGCAGCCGCAACGATCAGGTGGCGGTCGATCTGCGCCTCTATGCCAAGGAGCAGCTGCTCCATACGCTGGAGGAAGCCGCCGCACTGGCGACGGCGCTCGTGGATTTCGGGAAGAAATATGAAGCGGTTCCGATGGTCGGACGGACGCATATGCAGCCGGGCATGCCCTCGAGCGTCGGCCTGTGGGCAACCGCTCACGCCGAAAGTCTGTTGGATGACTGCACGGCACTCATTCATGCCTATGAGCTCAACGACCAGTGTCCGCTTGGATCGGCCGCTTCGTACGGCGTGCCGCTGCCGATCGACCGGCAGCTGACCTCCGACCTGCTCGGCTTCAGCCGGCCCACCCACAATGTGCTTTATGCCAACAATGGACGCGGCAAGCTGGAAAGCATTGTGCTGTCGGCCATGAGCCAGGTCATGCTGACGCTCTCGCGGCTGGCGCAGGATTTCATGCTCTTCACCATGCCGGAGTTCAACTATTTCAAACTCCCGGCCGAATTCTGCACCGGCAGTTCGATCATGCCGCAGAAGCAGAATCCCGATGTCTGCGAGCTGGTGCGGGCCAAGGCTTCGCGCGTCAAGGCGGCCGAGCTGGGCGTCTATGATCTGATCAAGGGCTCGCCGACCGGCTACAACCGCGATCTGCAGGAGGCCAAGGAGCTGTTCATGGAAGGCATCGCGACGACGCGGTCCTGCCTGCGCATCCTGGCACCGATGGTCGCCGCCACCGAGGTGAACGAACAGGCGCTGCTGGATGGATTCTCGCCCGATGTGTTCGCGACGGACCGCGCGCTCGAACTGGTCGGCGAGGGGATGCCGTTTCGGGATGCCTACCACCATGTGAAAGAAAACCTCGAAGAACTTTCGTCCATTGATCCGTCCGAAGCGATTAAGCTCAAGACCCATCTGGGTGCGCCGCTCGGCCTCGATTGGAACTACTTCAAGGAACGTGCCGACAGCGTTACAGGATACGCCATGGAGAAGAGCGCGGCGTTCAACAAGGCGGTCTCGGCGTTGCTGGGTGTTAAAGATCCGGAGTAATTATTACTTACTGCGTATTACGTACTGCGTATTGCGTACTACGTATTGCTTGACCCGTTCCGGCGCATGGCAAACCATCAATACGCAATACGCAATACGCAATACGCAATACGCACTAAAAACCATGAATCTCTTCATCACCATTCTATTCTGGCTGGGCATTCTCGGCCTCATTGATGGGTCGCTCGGATTGCTGTTTCAGGAAAAGTGGCAGAAGCTGGCGGGAACGTGGAATATTCAGCGGCTGGCCCTGATCGAAATCGGGGTGGCGTTGTCGCTTCTGGTCAGTCACTACCTGCTGCTTCTAAATCTGGATTAATCTGCTGTTTGCCTGCTTGACTTCTAACCGCCTGCTTCTTATGGTCTTCCGCTCTTTTGAACTTGAGGTAGGAGAAGCAGCGGCTGCCCCGGCTCCTTTTTTTGGTTTTCGTTGCCCGATAGTGTAATGGAAGCACATGTGACTTTGACTCATAGGGTCCTGGTTCGAACCCAGGTCGGGCAACCATTGTAGAATTAAAAATGAAGATACTTTCAGGAACAGGTCATCGGGCGTTGGCGGAGCGGATTGCTGCCGCTGCGGAAGTTGAATTGTGTGAGATCGATATCACGCGGTTCCCCGATAAGGAAATTTTTGTCAAAATCGTGGAGAATGTCCGCGGTGACGATGTTTTTATTGTCCAGTCCGTTTCGGTCGATCCGAACGAGTATCTCATGGAGCTGTTGATCATGATCGATGCCGCCAAGCGCGCATCGGCCGATCGCATTACCGCCGTTCTTCCCTATTACGGGTATGCGCGCCAGGACCGCAAGGACCAGCCGCGCGTACCGATCACCGCCAAGCTGGTGGCCAACCTGTTGGTGGCTGCGGGTGCGAACCGCCTGCTGTGTGTCGACCTGCACGCCCAGCAGATTCAGGGATTCATGGATATCCCGGTGGATCACCTCTATTCATCGCCCGTGATCGTGAAATACCTGCGCTCGCTGGAGCTGGAGGACCTGGTGGTCGTGTCGCCGGATGCGGGCGGCCTGAAAATGGCCGACGCCTACGCTACGCTGCTGGGGGCCGGCATCGCGCTGGTGGGCAAGCAGCGCAAGAGCGCCGAACACGTGGAGGCCAATCATCTGGTCGGCGAAGTTGAAGGACGCAATACGCTGCTGGTCGACGACATGACCTCGACGGCCGGTACGCTGACCGCCGCCGCACAGCTGCTTGAAAAGGCCGGAGCCAAATCGATTCGCGCCGCCGTAAGCCATTCGCTGCTGACGGAGAAGGGGATCAAACGTTTGCAGGATTCACCCATCGAAGAGTTGGTGACCACCGACTCGGTGCCGCAGCGCAAATGGGATAATTTCAATGTTACCGTACTGTCGGTGGCTGACATATTGGCGGAGGCGATTTGCCGAATCCATAACAACCAGTCCGTCAGCTCGCTGTTCAGGGTTGATAATTAGGAGAGAACCATGGAAGACGTAAAACTGATTGCAAAGAAAAGAGACCTCGAGGGGACCAGCAACGTCCGCCGCATGCGCAAGGATGGATTGCTGCCGGCCGTGATTTACGGCGCGGAAAAGGATCCGGTGTCCGTCGAGATCAACACGCACGACTTTGAGCAGATCCTGCATCACTCCGCGAGTGAAAGCATTATTGTAGACGTTGCCCTTGATGGTGAAGGCACAATCTCTACGCTGGTGAAGGATGTGCAACACCATCCCGTATCCAGCGATCTGATGCATGTCGATCTGTTGCGTATCGCAGCCAACAAGCCGATTGCTGTGGAGATTCCCGTCGTGCTCATCGGCGAATCGGCCGGCGTCAAGGCCGGCGGTCTGATTGACCACGTCATGCACTCGATCGATGTCGAATGTCTGCCGGGCGATATGGTGGAATCTTTTGAAATAGACGTTTCCGAGCTCGAAATCGGGGATTCGCTGAATGTTTCCGACCTCAAGCTCAGCAGCAAGTTCAAGCTGCTGGTGGATGAGGAGTCGATTGTTGCTTCCGTTGCGGCACCGCGTGTCGAGGAAGAGCTCGAAGAGGAAGAAGCAGAAGGCGCCGAAGGCGAAGGCGGAGCCGAGCCGGAAGTGATCACCGAGAAGAAGGCCGAAGACGCCGAGTAGTCTTTCCCTTCCCGCTCCGGGAGAATAGTTTTGAAACTGGTCATTGGACTGGGGAATCCCGGAAAGGAACACGAGCGCACCCGCCACAACATTGGATATATGGTGGTGGAGGAACTTGCCCGCAGGCAGGGTGCCGGGTTCCGGAAGATGTTCTGGTTTCCCGCACGGCAGGCTCAATGCCGGATCGGGGAGCACGAGGTGCGGCTGATCGAGCCGACCACGTATATGAACCGCAGCGGAAAAGCGGTGTGGGGCGCCATGAAAAAATGGCGGGTTCCGGCAGAAGATACCGTGGTGGTCTACGACGATGTTGATCTTGAACTCGGCGCAATCCGGGTGCGGGGCAA
>JABDQT010000205.1 GCA_013042165.1 Kiritimatiellales bacterium
GAACGATCCTATGATGCGGTGCATGCGGTCGATGAGGTAGCGTTATTTGCCGCCTTCATCGGGATACATCGTAAAGCGCCTGTCATGTACCATGCCCGAAGATGCTTCTCGGGTCCGGCCGGTTATCCCCCCTCGGTTCTTTGGAAAATATTTCCCGCCTATTTCGGCCGGCTGGAAAAAAAAGTACTGGTTCGGTCTTCGGCCGTTTTCTCGCACAGTCCCAGGCTTAGTCTTGATCTGAAAGAGCGGCATGGACGAGTGCGGACTTTTGAGTTTAACGATGTGCCGCTTCAATCGCTTGTTGCAAACAATACCGACGAACCGCATCAGCTGAAAAAATACTTTGAGGTAGCTCCGTCACATATCGTGGTCTTTCGCGTGCTGTCCGATACCCGGAAGGAGCTGGGGAAAACAATGCGGGCTGTACGAAAAATTGCTGATGCGGTCCCCGCTACTGCATTTTTCATTATAGGGCAAACTGGTCCTGACGCTGAAAACATGGCTGCCAGCCTTGATGTCAAAAACCGTTGTGCATTTCTGGAGCAGCGACAGACGGAAGAATTCTTAGCGGCGCTTGATGTGGCTGATGTTTCCGTACTCTTGCCAGATCCCGATGGAAGATATGTTCACGAGGATGTCTATACCCTGTTGCGTGCGGCGGTTCCGTTGGTGGCGGTGAAGGATGCGGTTTACGACGATCTGCTGAACAGCGGCAACAGCATCGCCGTATTATCCGATGCTGCATCCATAGCGGATGGTGTCGTTCAGGCCATTCAAGAGCCTCTGTTTTCCCGATCGCTTGCTGCTCAGGGGCAGCAACTCATTGCTGACCGTTTTTCGTATTCCAGCTTCAGGCATAAATTTCGCATGGCATGCAACGAGGTGTTCAATAAGAAATAGGGGGACGACTTCTACGAGCATCAACCAATACCGGTGATACGGAGACCACTGATTGCCGTCGCCCTCGCATGGGTCGCCGGGATCATGATTGCGGCCAGCGGCTTATTTACAGCCGGGGGGCTCCTTTTTATAACCTTTATTTTTCTCGTGCTTTCGGCCGTTCTTCTGCAATCCAAATGGTCCACGCCATGCAGTCTGATCACTGTCGCCCTCGTTGGAGCCTGCCGATTAATCATCGAAGATCCGACCATTTCGGGCGCCTCCATTGCGCAGTTTAATCAAATTGTGCCTGCCAGCAACATCGGCGTGGCCGGGTACGTGTCGGGGACGCCTGAGTTCAGGCCCTATGCAACGGGGCAACGGGGGGCATGGAGCTTCCCTATGAAGTGCAGTGCGATTCATGTTTCAAATCAATGGCACCACGTTCGTGGGGAAGTCGATGTCCACATGGTCAGTCAATCCTCTGAATGCGCAGTGCGGCATGGAGACAGAATCCTGCTCGAAGGCACGTTGAGCAAGCGCACCTTTCCCGGAAAAAATGCGCTTGAGTTGCGCCGTGTACAACGCTGTGAAGTGCTGCCGGGTGCCGGACGTTTTTCACTCATATCGCTCGGGCAGTCCGCCCGGGAAACAGCGGCACGTCGACTGGAGGAGGGTATTGAGACGATGCCAATACAGCTATCCGTCTATAAGGCGCTGGTACTGGGCTACCGAAAAGAGGTGCCGTCCGGCACAATGGAAAGTTTTCGAAGAACCGGCTCGCTGCATATATTCGCTATTTCCGGCCTGCATGTCGGTATTGTCGGACTACTTCTGGTTATCATACTGAAAGCAATGGGAATCCCGCGCGACTGGTTCGGGATTTGGTTGCTGCCGCTTCTGTTTTGCTATGTGATGTCAACCGGAATGAAATCGAGTGCACTTCGCGCACTGGCCATGGCTGCTGTGTTTGTACTGGCTCCCCTGTTTCGCCGAAAGCCGGACATTCCCTCATCGGTTGCCTTTGCTGCCATTCTGCTCCTGCTCATAAAGCCGATGGAAATTTTATCTGCGGGCTTTATCTATTCGTTCACTGTGGTTGCATTCATCGTGATGGTTTTTTCAGTCACGCCACGCAGTTTACTTCAGGGCGGATGGATACGAACCTATTGCATCTCGCTGCTTATTACGTCGATGGCGGCCACCTTGGCATCGGTTCCGTTGACCTCGCTTTACTTCGGCATGTTTTCGCCCATTGCTCTGGTGGGCAATCTGATCGTTGTACCGCTGACACTTTTTATCGTTCTTTCGGGATGGCTTTCGATCCTGATCCCATTTACCACTGTCATCTTCAACCATGCCGCGATTGCCTTCATCAATGCAATGCTCGTCAGTGTGGAGTGGCTGGATCGCTTGCCGGGGTCCAGTTGGGCTGTTGATCCGCCGCCGCTGCTGGCAGTCGTCCTTTGGTTTGGCAGCTTGATTTATCTCTTTACCCATGCGAGCAGCAGGAGACAGCGGTGGATAGCTGTTAGCGGGGCAGCGGGCTCATTGTTGTTGGCCCTTCTGGTGTGATGCCGGCCGCTGCGCATCGTTTGCGCGGTATCCGGCGCAATGACTAGGTTTCAGGTCCGCAACTTTTCAGGTCTTCCTTGCCCCGGTTGCTGGACAACTGAATCTGCCGTTCCCGTTCCCGAAAGCGGTCTTTCCGTTCTTCGGATAAGTGCTCATGGCACTTGGAACAGCTGACGCCTTTTTCGTATAGCATGCTTTGCTTGTCTTCATCGCTTATCGGCATTCCGCAGGCGTGGCATAAATCATAAAGGCCCGCATCAAGCTCGTGGTTTACGGAGACACGGTTATCGAAAACAAAGCACTCACCTTCCCATAGTGATTCCCCGGCCGGCACCTCCTCAAGATATTTCATTATGCCGCCCTTGAGATGGTAAACGTCCTCAAAACCAAGCGACTTCAAATAAGCCGTTGATTTTTCACAACGAATCCCTCCCGTGCAAAACATTGCGATTTTACGGTCTTTGGCAGGATCAAGATGCTTATCAACATACTCCGGGAACTGGCGGAATGATTCCGTATTCGGATTCCGGGCATTCTTGAATGTACCAATACCGACTTCATAGTCATTGCGCGTATCGATCAGCACCATGTCCGGATCGCTGATCAGGTCATTCCAGTCTTTGGGCTCCACATACGTGCCGGCTGTGTGCCGTGGATCAATCCCCGCAACACCCAGCGTAACGATTTCCTTCTTGAGTCGTACTTTGGCCCGTTTGAAGGGGTTGCTGTCGTGGAGCGAAAACTTGTGCTCCAGCTCGGTGAGACGAGGATCGGCTTGAAGGAAGCTGAGTAGTTGGGCGATGGAATCGCGCGGGCCGGCGACTGTTCCGTTGATGCCTTCGGCCGCGAGCAACAGGGTGCCTCGGATGGCATGTTGTGTCATGAAATTGAACAGCGGCTGACGGAGAGATTTGTAATCCTCCAGTCTGACGAACTTGTAAAGAGCACATACAGTAGTTGGTTTCATGACACGGGTATTTACTGTGGAGACCGGGAGGTTTCAATGAACAATAGCAGGAAATAAACGGCTATCCGTGGAAGAACACCTCGCGGTGTATTTGCATCAGGTCGACCCCATGCTGCTGTAGCCATTCCGAAACTTCATTCACCATGCTTTCCAGTCCGCAGCAATAATAATGTGCTGCTTCATCGAGTGGCAGCGTGTCAAGTAATCCCGTGATGCGCCCGTTGTAGTGGCCGGCAGCGTGCTCCCGCGAAACGGCCAGTCGGGTCGGACAAAAACCGTGCAGCATCGATAGTCCAATCGCATCGGCTGCGTGCCGCACGCCATACAGGCAGGAGGCCGGCGGTGTTTTGAAGGTATGCATGTAGGAAAGAAACGGAGCGATTCCGGTACCGGTAGCCAGGAAATGAAATGAAGCATCGTCTATACCCTGGCCGGGACGGAACCAGCCGAACGGGGATGTGATGCGAAGTGTATCTTTCGGCCTCCGCTCTGCAAGCCAGGGAGAGACTTCGCCGCCGTCCATGCTGCGGATCACAAAGCGCAGCTCGTTTTCATTCGATCCCGACGCAATGCTGTACGGGCGAGACTTTTCGCTGTCGGTATAGATGGCCACGCAGTCACCGGGTAGGAACTCCAAATCATTTCTGTCGACGATCAGCTCAAACAAGTCGCCACTGACCGGGCGCACAGCCATGACGCTATGTTCAGTATATTCCAGATTAAACATCACGATCCCATTTGCGAAAGGAGGGTTATCCATGATTATGACACGTATTGCAACAGCGTCTAAACAATGGGATTAATGGCGAGCAATTGACGGTAGAGTTTTTCGGTTTCCGGCATATCGACTCCCGCCGCCCTGGCCGCGCGGATCGGGTTCCCGTAAATGCTTTCGATTTCCATCGGATTGCCTCGGTCAAAATCGAGCTTCATGCTGGGGGCATAGGGTTCCATTCGCTCGGTATCCGCAATCATTTTTTCGATGAATTCAGTCTCAATCGGTCGTGAACATACGGCTGCAGCGTTCGCAACCTCCTGCATCAGGGTACTGCAGCGCTCGCGTGTTGATTTGTTTTTGATCAATTGGTCCGTCGTTTGGTTCAGCACGACGGAAAGCCCGTTGAAGGGAATGTTCCACACCAGCTTCTTCCATCGAGCCAGTGCCAAATCATCAACCAGACGAACGGGAATCCGAGCCGCATCGAAGTGGGTTTTGAGTGTTTTCAGCCGCGGGGTGATTCCGCCCGGTTGACCGTCGGCCCGATATTCACCCAGCGTTATGAGGCCATAATCAAGATGCCGAATATGCCCCGGAGAAATTTTGCTCGAACAGAGGAAGCATAACCCTCCCATCACGCGGTCAGCACCGACGATGCGCGCGATCTCCGCTTCGCTGCCCAGCCCGTTCTGTAACGTGAGTGCATGACTGTGAGCTCCCATCACCTGCGGCAGTATGTCCGGTAGTGCGGAATTGGCAGTCGTTTTCAACGCTATCACCACCACATCGCATGGCGGCATCAGGCGAGGATCGTTGTACGCATGGACATGAGGGAGGCGGAAGTTCCCGTTGATGGAATCGATAACGAGGCCATGCTTGCGCACTTCCTCATAATCATGGTGTACGAGGAAGTGCACACCGAATCCAGCCTGTTGCAAGAGACCACCGTAAAATCCGCCTACCGCACCGGTGCCTATAATCGCAAAATCTCTTTTCTCGGACATGGGTAGAGCATGTCACGAAAACCATGCTCAGAAAAAAGAAAAAACCGGCTTCTCGATTACAGACAGCCGGTTCTATGTGCTCTGGTGAATACCTTCAGGATTCCTGAAGCTTTAGTTTTTTTCCTGATTTAATCCATTCGCCCAGGATGATCTTGCAGTATGCACCCGTGGAGAGCTGCATCGACATTGCGCGACGCTCCAACTCTTTGGCCATATCCATCTTCATGTTGATGCCTATGGTCTTGGTTCCTTTTCCTGCCGGATTGGTAGCCATGGGTTTACCTCCTTTCAACTTATTGAATCCTACAACCTAATTTGTTGTTTGCAAATAAAAGCTTTCAATTAAATAAAACTTATACCTAGCGGTTTTCGTAAGCAAAACTTTATCGTTTTTGGGGTAAACTGGCGGTCTTCTGAGGTAGATTTGGGTATTCGACAGAGTTGTTTGGGGTTGGATCAGCGCTGTCTTTTGCGCTGACGGACCGCTTCGTAAAGCAGGATTGCGGCGGCGATCGATACGTTTAGCGAGTCGTTTCTTCCCAGCATCGGGATTCGAACATCCGCATTGGCCGCTCTCATCCATGTCTGCGAAAGACCTTCGTCCTCGGCACCCACGACGATCGCGGTACCTGCGCACATATTGACATCGGTGTATTCCTGATCAGCATCGGGGATTGCTGCAACCGCCTGAATGTCGTGCTGGTTGAGCCATGCAATCGTTTCTTCCGTCGTTGCTTCCGCAACAGGCAGAAAAAATACCGTGCCGATGCTTGCACGTATGATATTCGGATTACTGAGGTCGGTTCGCTGATCGCATACAATAACGGCATCGACTCCGGTTGCATCCGCAGTGCGCAGAATGGTTCCCAGATTGCCCGGCTTTTCCAGGTCTTCCGCAATCAGCAGCAGGGGATGCTCCGGAAGAACAAGGTCTCCGAGTTTTTTGCCGACCAGCGGGGAAAGTGCGATCAATCCATCAGGGGAATCGCGATAGGATAGTTTTCGAAAGACCGGTGCCGAGCATTCGAAAACAGGTGTGCCGCTCTCTCTGATTCTGGAGACAAGCTGATCGGCTTGCAGGTCGAGGTAGAGTTCGGGGCAGTGGTACAGTTCAATGAATGTCCATCCGCTCTCGGTGGCTCGCAGGATTTCGCGGTAGCCTTCCACCAGAGTTTGGCCTGTCTCGCGACGGGTTTTACCCTTGCGGAGTTTGATTGCGGCCTTCACGCGCGGATTCTGCGGACTTTCAATTTTCAGCTGTTTTTCCATTCGCAGGCCAGTTGTTTGGCAAAAATCGGCAACTGCGGATCGCGCGCTCCCATGCCCAATATGGCATCGCCTTCGCGCGCCCGCTGTTCCAGCCTTTTTCGCAGGTCGGCATAATCTACGACAAGCTCGGCAGGAACTCCAGTTGAATTCAGACGATCCACCAGATCGGCGGAAGTGGTTTTCCGCTCCACGGTTCCGCCGGCATAATACACGGGCAGGATGCAGAGCGATCCACCATGCGCGTTCCAATGACTGGTGAAGGTCGCGGTAAGTTCATCCATGCATTGATGCAGAGCTTTAAAGCCATGAGGGCGCCAATAGGCGTGAACCGTTGCATGCGATTCCGCGACCGCCGCAAGCGCCGCACCGATCTTGGCCGGATTGTGCGCATAATCATCGATAATTGTGATGCCTTCAACGCATCCGGTAATTTCAAGCCTGCGCTCGATCCCTTTGAAGCCGGCCATGGCTTCAGCTACCGGCTCAATCTCCATACCAAGGCGGAAGCAAAGCTCTGCAGCGCACCGCGCATTCTCGCGGTTGTGGCTTCCAGGCATGGCAACGTGCAGGGCGGAGTCGGACTCAATCGGTCCGCGAATGACGGTGCCGGAGGTTTGCCGTTCAAACCGATCGAACATGGTGTGCAGTTCATCGAGTTCGTAATGGTCTTTCGAAATATTGGTGATGATGGAGTGGATGGGATGGAAAGTAAGAAACGATCTATCGGACTCATCGGCTTCAATAATCCAGAGATCGGAATTTCCCTTGCGCACATTGCCCGGTCGCTCCTTCGTTTTCCAGTTCAACACGGCCGCTCCATTGTAGACCGTCGGATCCTTTCCCAGACATTCGAAAATCCAGCCCAGCATGCCGGTCGTGGTGGTTTTTCCGGAGGTACCCGCCACGGCGATCAATGGGGCATCGCCGATCAGTTCATTCAGAAATTCTGCGCGATGGAGCAGGGGAATACCGAGAGCCTCAGCCTTTTTAACATCCGCATTGTCGGATTCGATGGCGGTGCTGAACACCACTTCGGCCGTATCCCCGGAGATTCCAGAACCATCCTGCGGGAACATGGTAACACCGAGCCCGTGCAGACAACGGAAAAGTTCGCTGGATGCATCATGGGCGCGATCGGAACCGGTGACTTCATAGCCCGACTGGGCGGCAAGCTGGGCGAGGCCGTTCATGCCAACCCCGCCAATGCCGATGAAGTGGATGCGCCGCATGCTCTGAATGGCTATTGCGCGGTTTCCGGCGCATATTCATCCGGCAGGTCACGCAGTTTGCTTTCGGACCAGCTCCAATCTTTCGGGCGGAGCTTTGTATTCTTGTAGAGCCGCTCCGTTTCGCCCAGCAGATCTTCATGCGTGGTCATGACATAAGGCGTCAGCAGAACGAGCAGCTCCCGCTGGACTTCGGTCTTGTTGACCGAGCTGAACAGGTAGCGGCCGATCAAGGGAATGTCGCCGAGAATCGGAATCTTTGTAATCGAGTCGTCAAATTCAGTGGTGATCAGTCCGCCCAAGGCAATTGTGCCTCGGTCGGGTACGGCGATGGAAGCTTCGAACTCCCTGTTTAGAATAATCGGCACGCTGTTGTCGTCGATCGATACCGTGCCACCTAGTTGGTCGGCCTGCTGGGCAATTTCCATAACGACGAATCGCTGGGGATTGATACGGGGAGTTACTGTCAGCTGAATACCGATGTCCTTGTACTCGTATGAAGAACGCAGGGTGCCCGAGCTGGTGCCGAATGAGTCAGTCGAGGTTACGACCGGACGCTGTTCGCCGATACTGAGTCTGGCTTCGGTATTGTCGGTGGTCATGATCACTGGAGTGGCCAGTAATCTCGAATCGGTATCGGAGGCGGCCAGATTGATGGCCAGTTCCGTGTTGATGCCCGTCACATTCTGGAAATAGCTCAATGCACCGCTACTCACAGTCTTGAGGCCGTTGGTGGCAATGCTGTTTACATCCCATCCACCTAATTTGTTTTGATCCTGACTCTGGTACAGCCATTGCATCCCATGTTGCAGACTTTCATTGAGGCCGATTTCAAAGATAGCGGCTTCGATAACAACCTGTTCCAGCATGACATCGAGGCTTTTGATCACATTCTTCAGTGCGGCAATATCCGCTTTTTCGCCCATCAGCAGGATTGAATTCGAGCGCTCGTCAGCAAGAATCTTGGTGTTTTCCGAGAGGCGGCTGAGGTTTTGAATGGCCGAGCCTTCAGGGGTCGCGTTGGGGGTAACCCGTCTGGTCGGCGGCTGATTCCGGCTGCCGGTACTGGATGAGCGGGAGGTTGATGTCTGGTTGCGCGATGTATTTGTGCCTCGCGAAGACGTGCTGCCCCCTGCAGTGGATGACGTGCTGCGTGTGCCGGTGGCCGCGCCAACCAGTTCATTCAGCGTGCCGGACAGCTCTACGGCATCGGCATATTCCAGATTGATGACTTCAAAATTGATGGCCGGTTCAACCTCAACATCAAGTACGGCGATGATCTTGTCGAAGAAGATAAAATTTTCCTCCTGCGAAAAAATGATCAGCACATTGGTGCGCTCGTCCGACATGATTTTGACGGTGCCGTGAATAATGGTGGTGCTGCCGCTCTCGGTCTGGCCGATGGACGCCTTTGCTGCGGCTGCCGCGGCACCACGCTGGGCCTGCGCCTGACGGGCCCGTATGACGCCCGGTGGAGTGCGCGCATCGGGATTGCCGACAATTGCTCCGCTCGGAGTCTGGTCGGCCTCCTGGGCGGCAGCAACGATTTCATTGAGCTTGGTCGCAATATCGGTGGCTTCCGCATACTTGATTTCGTAGATCATGGGCTCGATCGGAGCGGTGGCCTGATCAATGAATTTGATGATTTCGCGGGCGCGCTGGATATTGGCCGCGGTGTCCGTGAGCATCAGGCTGTTGCTCCGCTGCAAGGCCATGATTTTTCCATACGCATGCATCACGTGCTGTACAGCGGCCTGCACTTCCGGGATTTCAGCGTTTTGGAGCTGGATGATCTGGGTTATGAACTTATCGGAACCTTCGTATTCCGCATCCTGATCGGTGTTGATCTTCAAACCCTGCCCGGTCAGATCGCCGGCATTGGCTGGAACCACCTTGATGTATTTATCGCCCATCGGCACAAGAGCAATATTGTTCATTGCGAGGATCGCTTCAACCACCTTGATGCTTTCCTTCGTCGTCAGCCGGTCCGCTTTTAAGGTGATGTTGGCCTTCACGGCATCCGTTTTGAGAAAAATTTTGCCCGTCCAGCGGCAATATTCCTCCATCACCACCTCAAGGGGTGCACCTTCGAATGCAAACGTTTGAAGCTGCTGTCTTTTTGGTGCCGGCTGCACCGCGTTAACCAGTCTCGACAAGCTTTCATCCGAGCTTTCGGACGGTGCGGCCGACGGCGCTACAGGCGGAGGCCCCTGTCCGAAAGAAGTCATGAGAAACAGAGAGGGGATCAGCAGTGTCAGAATAAAGATAGGTC
>JABDQT010000206.1 GCA_013042165.1 Kiritimatiellales bacterium
CCTCAAGGGGTGCTCCTTCGAATGCAAAGGTTTGAAGCTGCTGCCTTTTCGGTGCCGGTTGCACCGCGTTAACCAGACTCGATAAACTTTCATCCGAGCTCTCGGACGGTGCGGCCGACGGCGCCAAAGGAGGAGGCCCCTGTCCGTAAGAAGTCATGAGAAACAGAGAGGGGATCAGCAGTGTCAGAATAAAGATAGGTCTGTGTTTCATAGGTGTATATAACCCTGTAGTTGTTGATTTATTGCAGTCTAGTTGCCATTACGAAGAAAGCAAGGCGAGGGCGCAAAAAAACCGCCCCCTTGCGAGGGGCGGTTTGGCGAATCCCATGAAAGACCCTTACTTCTGGTAGAGCGGGCGCTGCTTGTAGGTCGTATGCAGCAGTTCGTGGGCCTTGTGGCTAAGCGGCTCGCCGAGGAAATCCTCGTAAACCCGGGTGATTTCCGGGTTATGGTGCGAGCAGCGCAGCTTGCTCTTTTCATCGTCCGTGTAGATGCCTTTGGTACGCTGTGCACGGATTTCGTCGGTCGCGCCATGGGGCTGTCCGCCGCCGCCAATGCAGCCTCCGCGGCAGGCCATTACTTCAATGAAGTGGAAAGGAAGTTCCTCTCCGTTATCGCGCGCTGCGCGAACCTGGTCAATCACGGCCTGGCAGTTGCCCATCTGGTGGGCGACTGCGATGCGCACCTTCGTGCCTTTGATGTCGATCTCGGCGGCCTTGACGCCATCCATGCCGCGAACGGCCTCGAACTCGACCTGTGCAAGATCCTCCTTCGTGATCAGGTAGTACGCCGAGCGCAGGGCCGCCTCCATCACGCCGCCGGTCACGCCGAAAATAGTGCCGGCACCGCTGTATTCACCGAGCAGGTTGTCGCAGTCCGAGTCGGGCAGGCTGACAAAGTCGATACCGGCCTGCTTGATCATGCGCGCCAGCTCGCGGGTGGTGATGGAATAGTCGATGTCCTGGAAGCCGGACGCGAACATTTCGTCGGAGCGGGTGATCTCATACTTCTTCGAGGTACACGGCATGACCGAAACCATCGTAATGCTTGCAGGATCAATTCCGGCCTTCTCGGCATAGTAGGTCTTCGACATTACGCCGAGCATTTCCTGCGGCGACTTGGCGGTCGAAAAGTTGTCCACAAAGTCGGGCGCAAATTTTTCCATGTAGTCGGTCCACGACGGGCAGCAGCTGGTGATGAGCGGCAGGGGGCCATCCCCGGTGAAGCGTTTTACAAACTCGCTGCCCTCTTCGAGAATAGTCAGGTCAGCCGCCCAGTTGGTGTCGAAAATGGCATTGAAGCCGAGGCGGCGCAGCGCGGTATAGATTTTACCCGTCACCAAGGCGCCGGGTTCCATGCCGAAGGCTTCGCCCAACGCAACGCGGACCGCCGGAGCGATCTGCACAACCACGTGCTTTTCAGGTGCCTTGATGGCATCCCAGACCGGCTTGGTGTCATCCTTCTCATAGATCGCGCCGACCGGGCAGTGCGCCGAGCACTGACCGCATTTGATGCAGGGGCTTTCCTCGAGGCTGACATCCGCCGCCGGAGCAAGACGGGTGTCGTCGCCGCGGCCTATGAATTCGAGCGCGTAAACGCCCTGCATGTCCTGGCAGACCAGGACGCAGCGCCCGCACTTGATGCACTTTTCGGGATTCAAAACGATCGACGGCGTCGACTCATCGCGCTCAATTTCATTGACGCGCTTTTCAAACTTGATGTCGCGGATGCCGAAGTCGGCCGACATGTCCTGCAGTTCGCAGTTTCCGCTGCGACCGCATTGCAGGCAGTCGTTCGGATGGGTGGAGAGGATCAGTTCCAGAACGGAACGGCGAACCTCCACCACCTCCGGATCGTGCGTGAGCACTTTCATGCCCGGGCCAACGGCCGTTGCGCAGGCGCGCAGCATTTTCGGGGAACCTTCAACCTTAACCACGCAGATGCCGCAGGCGGCCCATGCATCGAGGTCGGAATGGTAGCACAACTTCGGAATTTCAACTCCCACTTCCTTGGCCGCGTCGAGGATCGTGGTTCCTGCCGGGACGGTTACGGGAATTCCATTGATTTCTGCTTCAATCATAGACATTTTTTCTTACTCCTTATCCCTTGAGGATTGCGTCAAATTTACATTTATCGAAGCACTGACCGCACTTGATACACTGATCCTGGTCGATCAGGTGCACGCCCTTGACCTCGCCGCTGATGCAGTTGACGGGACAGACACGGGCGCAGGCGGTACAGCCGATGCACTTGTCTTCGACAACGGTGTAGGCCAGCAGATCTTTACATTTCCCTGCAGGACAGCACTTGTCTTTGATGTGCGCCATATATTCGTCCTCGAAATAATTCAAGGTCGACATGATCGGGTTCGGGGTGCACTGGCCCAGACCGCAGAGCGAAGCTTTGCGCATGGCCTGGGCAAGCTCTTTCAGGGAGTCGATGTCTTCCATCGTGCCCTGGCCCTTGGAGAACTTGTCGAGAATGTTGTAGCAGGTGCGAGAGCCGATACGGCAGGGCGCGCACTTTCCGCAGGATTCATCGACTGAGAACTCAAGGTAGAACTTGGTTACGTCGATCATGCAGTCGTCTTCGTCCATTACGATCATGCCGCCGGAGCCCATCATGGAGCCGATGGATTGCAGGCTTTCATAGTCGATCGGGGTGTCGAGAAACTCTTCGGTGAGTACGCCGCCGGAAGGACCGCCGGTCTGGGCCGCCTTGAACTTCTTGCCGCCGCTGATGCCGCCGCCGATATCGTAGATGATTTCGCGCAACGTGGTGCCCATCGGAACTTCGATCAGGCCGGAGTTGTTGATTTTACCGGTCAGTGCGAACACCTTGGTGCCCTTGGTACTCGCCGTACCGATGCTGCTGAACCAGGCGGAACCCTTCAGAATGATCATCGGGATGTTTGCATAGGTTTCAACGTTGTTGGTTACGGTCGGTTTGCCCCACAGACCTTTAACGGCGGGGAAGGGCGGGCGCGGGATCGGCATGCCCCGCTTGCCTTCAATCGAGGCGAGCAGCGCAGTCTCTTCACCGCAGACAAATGCGCCGGCGCCGAGGCGCAGCTCGATGTCGAAGCTGAAGTCGGTGCCGAGAATGTTGTCGCCGAGCAGTCCGTATTCACGGGCCTGGTCGATGGCATTGTTCAGACGCTCAATCGCCAGCGGATATTCCGCGCGGATGTAGATATAACCCTGGTTGGCTCCAACCGTATGGCCGGCGATGGCCATGGCTTCGAGAATCGAGTGGGGGTCGCCCTCGGCCGTGGAACGGTCCATATAGGCGCCGGGATCTCCTTCGTCAGCATTGCAGACGATATATTTCTGCTCAGAATCCGTGTTTTTGGTGAAGCTCCATTTTAGGCCGGTCGGGAAACCTGCACCACCGCGTCCGCGAAGGCCGGAATCCTTGAGCTCTTCGATGACTTTATCGGGAGTCATTTCGAAGAGGACCTTTTCGAGTGCGGCATAACCGTCGCGGGCAATGTATTCGTCGATGTACTCGGGATTGATCACACCGCAGTTGCGCAGCACGATGCGCTGTTGTTTCTGATAGAAGTCGATCTCGTCGGCTTTCTGGTCTTGCTGCTCCTTGTCATAAAGAAGCGCTTCAACCTTGCGGCCTTTGACGATGTGCTCGGATACGATTTCTTTGGCGTGCTCGGGACCCACCTTCACATAAAAGGATTCGTCGGGCAGGATCTTGACGATCGGACCCTGCTCGCAGAACCCGAAGCAACCGGTTTTGACGAGCTGGGCTTCCGCATCGACACCCTGTGCCGCGAGTTCTTTTTCCAGCTCCTTATAGAGCGCGATGCCTTTACTGGACTCGCACGCGGTTCCAGCACAGACGAGAATATAGTTTTTGTATGCCATGATAGTGCCTGCCTATTTGATGATGTCTGCTGCGGGTTTGTCGAAGATGTGATCGGAAACCAATGCCTTCTCGATGATGTGCTCGCGGACGATGCGGCGCGCCACCTTGTCGGTAACGTTGCCATAAATGACGCGCGGCATACCGGGAACGGCGACTTCCACCGTCGGCTCGGAGAAGCAAAGCCCCATGCACCCGGTCTGGGTGATCCGGGTGTCCTTGATTTCGTGGCTGTTCAGCTCGTCGAGAAAGGCATCAAATGCTTCCTTGGCGCCTGCCGCAATTCCGCAGGTTCCCATGCCGATAATGATCTGCGCCGACTTTTCGTCGCCGTCGCGCTGGACCATCTCTTTCTTTTTCGATTCACGCAGGTTGCGCAGTTCTTCCAGTGTCATTTTAGCCATCTTGCACCTTCCTTGATTATAAAGTTCCCAGATCCGCCTCTTGGGAGGCGATAAATTCTTTGAGCAGCACCAGGCTTTCCGCATCGTTCAGATCGCCCAGCGCATCGTTCAGTTCGGCTCTGCTGATCGCGTAATTTTTTTCGCCGATACTCCGTTCAATTTTTAAATTCACATCAAACCCATAGGTCATCAGCGTCATCGCCGCGGTTGTAAAGTCGCCAAACATCGGCACATCCACATTCGATCGATCGAGCGTGAAGGTAACGGTGGTGCCCACCCCTTCCTGCGATTCAATTCCTGCCGTGCCCCCGGTCATTTCCGCCGTCTGAAAAAGGAAGGGCAGGCCAAGGCCCACTTTGCGGTGCCGATGTTTCAGGCCGTCCGAATAAAACGGGTCTTTGACCTTTTCTAACGTTTCGGCACTCATTCCTTTTCCATTGTCCGTAATCACGACCATCAGTTTTTCTTCAGTCTCCTCAACGCTCAGGGTGATCTCCGACGCATCGGCTTCGATCGAGTTCTGCACCAGATCCATAATCATATCGCAGAGCGTGGCGTGCATAATCTTATTGCATACTGCGTAGTTCGTATTGTTGTTCAGTCGGTCGGGCAATACGCACTACGCCGTACTCCCTACTTTCCTTCAAATTGGTCGATGATCGCATCCATCTGCTTCGTGCCGACGTCGCCGAATACCTCGCCGTTGACGGTCAGAACCGGGGCCAGCCCGCAGCAGCCGATGCAGCGCACCGCTTCCACGGAAAATTCCCCGTCTTCGGTTACCGTGTTGAGTCCGACGCCGAGTCTGCGTTCGCATTCGTCGATCAGATCCTGTCCGCCCTTGAGGTAGCAGGCGGTGCCCATGCAGACCGCAATCTGGTTCCGCCCCGGCTTGGACAGCTTGAAGAAGTGATAGAAGGTGATGACGCCGTAAATCTTGGCAACCGGAATATCCAGTGCGGCGGCCACGTCGAAGGCGGCTTGGCGCGGAATATAGCCGAACTCCTCCTGCACGCGGTGCAGGACCATGATCAGGTTGCCCGGCTTGTCTTGCCATTTTTCTATGAAGGCTTCGATTTCCGGGGTCAGTAGCTTTTCTTTTTCAACAGATGCAGTCATATCTTAATCCTCCAAATTGGCCGGCCGTTCAGGTTGCTTCACTCTTTGCCTGACGAGTTAACAGTTATGAAATCTGATTGTTACCTAATATTCCCGGTTTCAGGCCAAATTAATAACAACAATCAGCGTCACTTCCTTTGCTTAAAAGAGCGAGCAATATAGAGGGTCATCTATGACCGTAAACAAAAAAAACTCATTTTGCGTTGTTTATACGCGATATAGGTAATATTAATGACAAAATAACGTCATAAAAGTGCTATTTAAGTTATTATTGTGACGATAAACGGGGATTATATGACATGAACGCTAATCAAGAAGTTATTAGAAGGCTTTCAAGATATCGGAATGTGATGCGCAAGATGAAGGCATTGGGACTGATTAAAGTATTTTCCGACAATCTCGCCGACGCGGTCGGTGTCTCTCCCTCGTTGGTGCGCAAGGACTTCTCGATGTTCAACCTGACCGGCAACAAGCGCGGTGGATATCGGATCGAGGATCTCGTCGCGAAGCTGAACGTCTTGCTGGGAAAAGACAAAAAGCAGAGGATCATCATTATCGGTTGCGGCAAGCTGGGGCAGGCCCTGATGAATCATAACGGGTTTCCGAGAGTGGGCATCCGCGTGGTCGCCGGGTTCGATTCCGATCCCGAGGTGCTGGATCCCGATGCACCGATCCCTGTTCTGCACGTAAAAAAGATCAAGGAATTCATTACGGAGAATCAAATCCGGGTGGCCGCACTGACGGTGCCCGAACCCGCTGCGCAGGGCATGGTCGACACCCTGAAGAAAACCTGCGTCAAGGGGGTCATCAACTTTGCGCCGGTCTCGCTGAAAAGTTCCGATGATTTTCTCATCCACAACATGAACATTGAGCAGGAAATCGAAAACCTTTTCTACAACATCCACTTTTCCGAAGCCAACCCGCCGAAAAGTGACAAGGCCGAATGATGGAAATCCAATCTTGGCATTGATACGGCTTGGTTTGACGAGGCGTTTTCTGCAATATCCGCATCTGAATTTTGCAAGGGGGTTCGCATGGCAGGTTTGAATGATTTTATTAATGATGATGGC
>JABDQT010000213.1 GCA_013042165.1 Kiritimatiellales bacterium
ATGGCCAGCGCCGGCTTGGTGCCGATGCTGTGATTGATTTCCGAGTCCGGATCCAGTTCCACGCCGAAGAAATCCTTCATGTAGGTGGCGGCGGCGGTCTTGAACTCGGGAATTCCGTTGTCGGCATAGCCGCGGTTTTCGGGCTTGTCGACTTCGATTTTCAGGGCCGCGCGGATCGGTTCCGGGGCGATCTGGTCGGGCTCGCCCACTCCAAAATCGAGGATTTCCAAATCGGGATGGAGGTTGCGGGCCTTGGCCTTGGCGCGCTTGATCTTTTCGAATTTATAAATTTCGGTCGATTTTCCGAAATCGGTTCCGCCGATGCGTTCGGCGAAGAGTTGCTCATGATTCATTGATTGTGTCTCCTTACGTTAGACGGTCTCTGGTGGGTGGAATCAGTTTGGACAGTTCCTTTTCCACATTCTCGGCATTGAAGTTTTCCAGTCCGAGGGATCTGGACGTGTTGATGTAGACCCCGTTTTCGATGGCGGTGTTCTCGCGATACAGTCCCATGACGAGCTTTTCGCTGAGCACATCGACGGAGAAATAGACCAGGTCGATAATAATTCCGCCATCAATCTTGTGCTCCTTCGAATAGACATATTGAAGGTTGCGGGCATATTCGCCCTGGATCGAAAACTGATCCTCCGTGCGCCGATGCTTGAAACCGCGTTTCAGCATGTTTGTCTTGATGATGCCACCGCTCAGCAACATGTCACACTCCTGTTCCATAGATTGAAATCCGCAAAAGGCCACCAATCATTGGAAATACGCTTTTTGAGTCAAGGTAAATAGGTGCGGGATTTGGCTCCATGTGCATAAACCGGCGATTCAAACCACCGGATGGAACATAAAAAGCGGCCCGTGAAATCAATTTGGATGCATGCGCAATAAAAAGCCGGTTATCTTTGTCTTTATTAAGTGCTCCTGAATTGGGAGTCTTTGCCATCGACCTATGAGAACTGTGTCTAAAAACAAACGGGGCCTGACGCTGATTGAAGTGCTCATCGCGCTCGTGATTTTAAGTGTAGGCGTCTCCTCGATGATGGTGGCGATGTCGCGCTGCCTTGCGGTGGTGCGTACGGCCCGCAATCGGAACGTGGCGCATGCGCTCATCCACCGGGTGGATATCGAGTTTCCCATTGAGCGGGTGGATATGGACGAAATATCGGAAACGGGCGAGTTCGAGGACGCCCCCGGCTACACCTGGTTGCGCGACATCGTCATGGTTGACGAGGAGGAGCGCCCGGGATTGTTTCTTGTGACCACCCGCATTCAGTGGTCCGAGCGAGGCCGGGATGCCTTTGAGGAAATCACTGTTTTTAAATACGCACCGGATGCTGAAAGCGTGACCAGCAAAATTTAGCAGGAACCCGAAACTTGAGATCCGACACTCCAAATCAGGCTACAGACCCGCGACAGGCATTCACCCTGCTTGAGCTGATGGTTGCGATGATTATTCTTACTATCGCGATGTCGATTGCGTTCCAGGCGTTCAGCGGCACGATCCGGGGATGGAAGCGCGGAAGCGAGGTGATCGATGGGCTGAAGCATGGCGAGTTTGCCATGACCCAGCTCGTCTCCGCACTGAACTCAACCATCTATTTTTTCAACCCGCGCAAGACCTATGCCTTTGAATTTGAAAAGGGATCCTCTGCCGGCCTGCCGGCCGACATGATCAGTTTTGTAACCTGCAGCGGAGCATTCATGCCGAGCGACTCCCCCTTCGCCAAGGGCCCGCACCGGCTGCGCCTCTTCATCGATGATGAAGCCGGCCAATCGGCGCTTTATGCCAGTCCGATGCCCGCCACAGCCGATCTGGAGGAGATGGAGGAGGAATACGACGCCGAACCCCTGCTGGTTTCCCGTGCCATTCAGGGAATGGAAATCCTTTTCTGGGATGCGGATAACGAGGATTGGACCGAAGAGTGGGAAAAAGAGAATTCGGTGCCCGAACGGATTATGCTGACCCTTTTTGCGGCCTCGGCCGAAGAGGATGAAGAACCGATTGCCTTCACCCGCGTCATCGAAATCCCGGTCTTCGCGTCGATCACGGAAAAGCTGACCACGCCCTCCATGGCCAAAGGAAGCAGCGGATCGGGAAGCCAGGGTGGCACGGGCGGCAAAACCATCACGGTCAACGCACCGCAAAGGCAGCGATGAAGCGAACGCGATCCAACTCCTGCGAAAGCAAACGGGGCGCGGCCTTGCTGGTGGCGCTGTGGGTGTTGATTATTCTCTCCCTGATCGTCGGCTCCTTTGCATTCGAGGTGCAGCTCGAAGCTATCCTTGTTTCTCACAAGCGCAAGAAATTCCGCGCCGAAATGATGGCGCTCTCGGGTATCGATTATGCGCGTGCCGTGCTCGACAAGCAGCAGGAGGCAAAGGAACTTGAAATCGAGGATATGGACGAAGATCCGGACGGCTTCATGCAGGCGGCGCTCTTCGTCAAGCGCGGCCTGCCCACCGAGTCGACCATCGAGTTTGAAGATGGCGGTACGTTTACCGTTCGACTTGAATCGGCTGAAGCCGGCCGGAATGTCAATCTGCTGACCCGCGAACAGTGGATGGATATGTTTGAATTTGCCAATGTGCCCTCTACCGAGTGGGATGCCATGATCGACTGCCTGGAGGATTGGATTGATGAAGGCGATCTGCGCGGGCTGAATGGCGCGGAATCCGATGACGAGTTTTATCAGGAAGCCGGCTATCCCGTGAAGAACGGCCCGCTCGACAGCGTGGAGGAATTACTGCTGATCAAATACTGGGGGCCCGAAATCCTGTACGGCCGACCGGCCGATGAGGATGGCGATGAAATTATCGGCATCGCCGACAAACTGACCGTCTGGGGCGATGGAAAAGTGAACCTCAACTCCGCCAGCGAGGATGTGCTGCTGAGCTATGCCGAGTATGAAGACTGGGAGCTCGCAAGCGTCTTTGAGTCCCGGAAAGGACTGGACGGCGAGGAGAACACGCTGGACGATGGAATCAAGAGCCTGGACGAGATTGGCGCTGATCCGAATAAATTTAAATTGCAAAGTGATTTTGTGAAGGTAACGTCTACAGGCGATATTTTCGGCAATCAGTACCGCATCGAGGCGATCGTTCTGATGAAGAATAAAGACTCGGTAGTGGTCTACTGGAGCGAAGGACCTGTTAAGAAAAATGCGAATACGCGATAAAATCATCACAGCCGCATGCCGGACAGCGGATGACATCGAATGGACCAGCCTGAAAATCAAACAGGATGGCACCGAAAGCATTCAGCAGGGACGTATTCCGTTGATCGTTCCGGACGAAGGGCGAACCGACGAAGAGCGGACGGATGACAATCTGGACCGCATCGAGCTTCCGGCCGAAGCGGGCGAGCATCTCAAGGGCGACCTGACGGTTGCGCTGCGCACCTCGGCACTGCTGATGCGTACCATGGAACTGCCAACCGCCGATCCGGGTGAGATCGCGGAGATGGTGAGTTTCCAGATTGATAAGATGTCCCCCTTCCCGGTCGATCAGCTGGCCATGTCGCATGAGATACTTCGAACGACGGAAACCAGCGCACAGGTTTTGATGGCGGCGGCCAAGCGCGAGAGTATCGATGCCATCGGCGATGCCTTCGTGCAAAAGGGCGTGCGCATTCACAGCATCGACGCGCGGGTGCTGGGATGGTTGCAACTGATCGGTGATGACGGAAAGTTATCCGATGAGGCCTGTGAAGTGATCATCATAAACGACGGCATTGATTTTGTTCTCGTGGTCATGCTCGCCGGCGTTCCGGTGGCCTTCCGTTCGCTGCATGCCGGGATAGACGACCCGAATGTGGTCGATGAGCTCGTCTATGAGATCGGCTATACCTTCACAACGCTTGATGTGGAACATGAACTTCCCGCCCCCGCAGCCATCCATTTCTGGAACGCCGGCCAAAGCCACGCCGCCCTGAAGGTAAAACTGACCGAAAAAAGCGGCGTCCATGTACATCATCACGATCTCGACGATCTTCCGCCTCTCTCGCAGGGCATTGTTCGGCGGGCCCAGAAAAACAACGTGCACATTGAACTGATTCCGCGGGAATGGGTGGAGCATCAGCAACTCAAGAACCTGCAGCGGCAGTTTACGATTATTGCGAGTACCATTGCTGCCATATGGCTGCTGGTTATGCTGGTATTCTTTGCCATATACAAGACGCGCGACATTAGGCTGACCGGAATAGAAGACCGTGCAAATGCCCTCGCACCGGCAGCAACCCAGGCGCTGGAAAACCGCGAAAAACTGAAGGCGCTGAAGGTCTATACCGACCGATCCGATTCGTCGCTTGAGTGTCTGCGGGAAGTTACGAACCTGCTCCCCTCCGGTGATATTGAATTTGTCAGCTACAGCTACACGAAGGGCAAGGGCGTCACGCTGCGGGGCACGGCACGCGACAATGATATCGTAAACAATTTCTTCGCCACCCTTGCCCGCTCGAAACTGTTTACGCAACTGAAAGACCAGTCGGTGACCACGAAGACGACCAAGGGCGTTCGCCGCGCAGTGTTCTCGATTACGCTGGCACTCCCCTCGAAGGAGGAGAAGTAATGAAGATTACCCGCAGAGAGATGTTGCTCGGTGCCGCGGCACTGGCGGCCGTGCTCGCCGGAGCAGCTTGGTATATCGTCGACAGCAAATCCGATGCATATACGTCCAAGGCCGCCGAAATTGAAAAGCTGAAGCAACAGATCAGCTTCCACGAGAATGCAATCAAGATGCAGGAAAACTGGCTTGGCGAACTCAATGCCCTGCAGGAGGATTTGCGGGTCTTTGATTCCAATCAGCGCTCGGTTGCGCCGGAGCTGATGAAAACCATCAAGGCGATATCCGACCGGCACGGGCTGGATATCACACGCAACAGTCCGCGCAGCGAAAAGCCGACCGGCGATCTATTCGAGCTGGGCATCAACTGCACGTGGCAGGGTGATCTGGATGCGATGGTCGGGTTCCTGACCGACCTCCAGCAACAGGGTCTGCGGTATGATGTGCGTTCACTCAATGTGAAGCCGGTCGGAAAAGGCACGGGCAAACTCGGCGGTAACATGCTCATTATGTGCGCGTATACCAAAAAGCCCAACGCCGCCCGGAATTAGATGAATATCGAAACATTCCCCACCGGTCCCTTCCAGGAAAACTGCTGCTTCGTCTGGAACGATTCCAAGCAGGCGTTGATCTTTGATCCGGGTTTCGATGCGGAAGAGATCATGCAGCGACTGGACGCTCTCGGCCTCACGATTGCCGCCTATGTCTGCACACACGGACATGCCGACCACATCAATGCCCTGTACGACCTGCACGCCCGGCATCCGGCACCGGTCGCCATTCACTCCAGCGATGCGCAATGGGCATTTGATCATGGCATCGAACCCCACTATCCGATTCCGCAGCGACCTGTTATCGAAGCCTTCGAGCCGCTCGAGGAGAAAAAGGACTGGACGTTTGCGGATCTGCATTTCCAGTGTATTCATACCCCGGGGCATTCGCCGGGGTCGTGCTGCCTGTTCTTTGCCGATGCCGGAATCCTGATTTCCGGGGATACGCTGTTTAAAGG
>JABDQT010000215.1 GCA_013042165.1 Kiritimatiellales bacterium
AACCGGTTTGAGAGAATGTTAACCATGGGCCAGCGCCCAACAGTTTGAATGAGGAAAGTTATGGCATTACTTGAAATAAAAGATCTGCACGCCAGTGTGGCGGATAAACCGATTCTGAAAGGAATCAACCTGACGATCAACCCCGGCGAGGTCCATGCGATCATGGGGCCGAACGGATCGGGCAAGAGCACACTTTCGAATGTGCTGGCCGGCAACGAGGCCTATGAAAAGACCGCAGGGCAGGTGCTGTTTGACGGGAAAGACCTCGACGAGCTGGCCGCGCATGAGCGTGCCTGCGCCGGTATGTTTCTGGCCTTCCAGTATCCCGTAGAGATCGCCGGGATCAGCAACATGTATTTTCTGAAGGCCGCCGTGAATGCGATACGTGCCTACCAGGGCAAGGAACAGCTCGACGCGATGGATTTTCTCGACCTGATTGAGGACAAGAAGAAAGTCGTCAAGATTCGCGACGATCTGCTGGAGCGTGCGGTCAATTCCGGATTCTCGGGCGGTGAAAAGAAGCGCAATGAGATTTTCCAAATGGCGACGCTTGAGCCCCGGCTCGGCATCCTGGATGAAACCGATTCCGGACTCGATATTGATGCTCTCCGGGTGGTGGCTGACGGCGTGAACGCCCTCCGCAGTGACGAACGCAGCTTTTTGGTGATCACGCACTACCAGCGTTTGCTCGACTACATTGTTCCGGATTTTGTCCACGTGCTGGTGCACGGACAGATTGTTAAATCCGGCGGCAAGGAGCTGGCGCTCGCGCTTGAGAACGATGGTTATGCCAGCTGGGCGGGCGAAGAAGGGCCGTAAAAATGGATATCGATAAACTACGCGAAAAGGCCGCAGCTGATTTCAAGACCAATGGCTTTCCGACCAAAAAGGACGAGCTTTGGCGCTTCACCGATGTCTCGCGGGTGGCGAACACCGAGTTTTCCAATGCGTGGAAACCGGCGGATATCGGCTTCAAGCCCTTGAGCAGCATTGTGGTTGTGTTCGAAAACGGCAGGCTGTCGCACGAAAAATCGAATATCAGCAGCCTGCCTGACGGAGTCTGCATTGGTTCGATTCAGGATCTGGTGGATCCAAGAATTGGAACATTGGCCGATTTGCAGAGCGCGTTTGTGTCCTCGAATACCGCCTTCTTTTCCGACGGGGCGTTCATCGAGGTAACTGCCGGCGTCGAGCTGGAATCACCTATTCATCTGGTCCATCTGGCCAATGCGGATGGCTCGGCCTTTCACCTGCGCAACTTTATTTCGTGCGGCGAAAAATCCAAGGTTACCGTCATTGAGGAATACATCGGCGAGGCCGAAAAGACCTATTGGACAAATGCAGTCACCGAGGTGTTTGTGTCGGATCAAGGGGAGGTGGATCACTACAAGGTGCAGCGCGAAAGCGCAGCGTCCTACCATTTCCAGACGCTGGAGGCACATCTGGGCACCGAAGCGGTTTTCAGCAACCATACGATCACGATCGGTTCCGCGCTCGGGCGCAACGATATCCGCGGGAAGTTGACGGGGCCGGGCGGCGAAGCCATCTGCAACGGGCTCTACCTGCTGAAAGACAAGCAGCATTTCGATACCCATCTGTTCATGGATCATGCCATGCCGAAGTGCAACAGCCACGAGCTGTACAAAGGCATTCTCGACGATAAGGCGCACGGGGTCTTCTGCGGACGCATTCTGGTTCAGCAGGATGCACAGCAGACCGATGCCATACAGAACAACAGGAATCTGCTTCTGACCCGAACGGCCAAATGCAATTCCCTCCCGCAGCTCGAAATTTATGCCGATGATGTCAAGTGCACACATGGCGCAACCGTCGGACAGCTGGACGAGGAGGCGCTGTATTATCTGCAGACGCGCGGCATCGATCCCAGACAGGGTCATGCGATGCTCACTTTTGCTTTTGCAAATGAAGTGCTGGATGAAGTGAAATGCAAGACGGTCAAAACCTACGTTGAAGAGCTGGTTCAAGACTGGCTTAGCAAAGTGTCCTCATGAGTAATGTCGCGCAATATGACGTGGTATCGATCCGGAATGATTTTCCGATTCTTGAACGATCGATCCATGGAAAGCCGCTGGTGTACCTCGATAACGGAGCTTCCGTACAGCGACCGGTTCAGGTCATCCGGGCGATTGAGCAGCTCTATCAGGAAAACTATGCGAATGTGCACCGCGGGGTGCATACGCTGAGCCAGGAGTCCACCCGCCTGTTTGACGACGCCCGAGTCAAGGTGCGCGGCTTCATCCATGCCGCCTGTGTCCACGAAGTGATTTTCACCAGCGGAACGACCGAATCGATCAATCTGGTCGCGCAAAGCTATGCCCGTCCGCGCTTGCAGAAGGGCGATGAAATTTTGATCACCCACATGGAGCACCACTCCAATATTGTGCCGTGGCAGATCGTCTGCGAGCAGACCGGCGCGCAACTCAAGGTGGTGCCGATCTCCGACAAGGGCGAGCTGGAGATGGATCGCTTTGCCGAGCTGTTGTCCGAGAAAACCAAGCTTGTTTCGGTGGTGCATATTTCCAATGCGCTCGGTACGGTCAATCCGGTGAAGCAGATCATTGACGCCGCACATGCCATCGGCGTGCCGGTGCTGGTCGACGGGGCACAGGCCGCACCCCATATCCCGGTGGATGTCCAGAAGCTTGATGCCGATTTCTATGCGTTTTCCGGGCACAAGGTATACGGGCCGACCGGTGTCGGCGTGCTCTACGGAAAGGAAGCACTGCTGAAAGAGATGCCGCCGTATCAGGGCGGAGGCGACATGATCCTGTCCGTCAGTTTTGAAGGCACCACCTACAACCAGCTGCCCTATAAGTTTGAAGCCGGAACGCCCAATATTGCCGGCGTAATCGGGTTGGGCGCGGCCGTGGACTATGTCCAGAAGATTGGGCTGGGGGCCATCGCGGCCCATGAGCACGGATTGCTGGAATATGCCACCGCCAAGCTCAGGCAGATTAACGGCCTGCGCATCATCGGCGAGGCCGATCAAAAAGCGGGGCTTATCTCCTTCGTGCTCGATGCGGTGCATCCGCACGATATCGGCACCATGCTCGATGCCGAAGGTGTGGCCATCCGTGCCGGGCATCACTGTGCGCAGCCGATTATGGAGCGCTATGGCGTGCCCGCCACCGCGCGTGCCTCCTTCGCGATGTACAATACTTTTCAGGAAATCGATGTGCTGGCCGAAGCGATCCAGAAAACGATCAAGATGTTTGCATAGGAGAGCAACGCACTAATGTACGTTGGATAAGAGCCGGGATCCGGGTTACATGAATCCGTAGGCCAACAATCTGGAACAGATAGGATTTGAAATGGAAAATTTACGCGAGCTGTATCAGGAGGTCATTCTCGACCATAACAAGAATCCGCGCAATTTTCGCGCCATGGATGATGCCGACGGGTTCGCGCACGGCAACAATCCGCTATGCGGCGACACAATCGATGTCTACCTGAAATTGAAGGACGGTGTTGTGGAAGATGTATCGTTTGCCGGGCACGGATGCGCGATCTGTACCTCGTCGGCTTCGATGATGACCACGGCACTGAAGGGCAGGACCGAGGCGGAGGCCGAGGCGCTGTTCAACAGTTTTCACCATGCGCTGACCGAAGACGCGGACTATCCGGACGATGTGCCGCTCGGTAAGCTGGAGGTGCTCAAGGGCGTAAAGGATTATCCGGTGCGCGTGAAGTGCGCGACGCTGGCATGGCACACGTTCGATGCCGCATTGAAAAAGCATCAGGGTGAAGTAACCACAGAATAATACTACGTACTGCGTATGTCGTATTGCAACAGCCTGGCTGATCGGAACTGTTCATACGCAATACGCAATACGGAATACGGAATAAGGAATAATACCCATGTTTTCAAAAAAGAAGGAACGTAAACCCCTGAAGGAAGCCAACGAAGAGCTGTTTCTTCAGGTGGTCCGATCGCTGCGCATGGTGTTTGATCCGGAGATACCGGTGAACGTCTATGATCTGGGTCTGATTTACAAGCTGGAGATCGATGAAGACAACAAGGTTTATACCCAGATAACTCTTACGGCACCCAACTGTCCCGAAGCCGAAACCATTCCGGGGCGGATTCAGCAAGCCATACAGCAGACTGAAGGGGTTGGTGATGTGGAGATCGAACTCGTCTTTGATCCGCCGTGGACGCGGGAAAACATGTCCACCGCCGCACTGTTGGCGCTGGGGTTAATCTAGGCCGGAATTATTCTGCCTGAAAATCATTCTGCCTGATTTACATGCTGGAGAGGAAATATGATAACCGAACAAATAATTCTGAGTGAGCTGAGCAAAATTATCGATCCCGACTTCCAGCGCGACATTGTATCGCTGGGCTTTGTGCAGGACATGGTTATCGATGGCGGAACGGTTTCGTTCACGATCGAGCTGACAACACCGGCCTGTCCGCTGAGTCCCGTCTTCCAGAAGCAGGCGGTTGATCTGGTGGGCGACATTGAAGG
>JABDQT010000218.1 GCA_013042165.1 Kiritimatiellales bacterium
CTGGTGCACACACCACCGAGTTTGACGAAGAACGCGGCGTCAAGACCGAGCATCCGGTCGTCTGCCTGATGGAAGAGCAGGCCGATGTGGTCGAGAAGGGCGGCACAATGCGCCTTGGAGCCTGTCCCTGCGATATTGAGGAGGATACGAAGGCCTTCGAAGCCTATGGTTCGAAAACTATTAGTGAACGCCATCGTCATCGGTATGAGGTTAACAACAACTACCGGGCCCAGCTTGAGAGCAGTGGACTGGTGCTTTCAGGAACCAATCCCGATATCGGGGTTGTTGAAATGATCGAACTGAAGGATCACCCGTGGTATGTGGCCACCCAGGCGCATCCCGAGCTGAAGTCCCAGCCGGTGAATCCGCACCCGCTGTTCAAGGAGTTCGTTGCCGCAGCGATTAAAAAACTCAATCCGTGATGATTGGATTTTGGCCGAACGCAAAAAAAAGCAGGTTGAAATAACCTGCTTTTTTTGTAGCCGGGATTCGAGCTGAACTAAAACTCGATGGTGGCTCCAACCGTGATTACGGCATCCTGGGCATCGAATTTGTATGACGCCCCAACCGTGCCGATCAGTTTTTCGATAATTTGAACACCGGTGGAAAACCGGATGCCCGCGTCGTCATTCTCACTGATTCCATCGTCCACAAAGCTGTAGAACAGATTGATGTCCAGAAACGCATCGCTGCACATGGCCCATTCTGCACCCAGCATGAGCCCGAAGGCCGCATCCGACATCGAGTTACCGTTCTCCTCGGAGGCCACAATCCCTGCCGATCCACCAAAATAGGGGGTAAACGGCTGATCCAACAGAACCAGACGTTCAGGAAGAATCAGGTAATTCAATCCAACCAAGATGGTATGGCGCTCAAGTTCAATGGTACCCGACTGAGCTTTGTCCGAGAATCCCGCATAAGAAATGTACCCGTCCCAGTTTTCCTCTAAATTCTGATTAAGAAGCACGCTTGCACCATATGAACGGCCATATCCCACATCCATAGAAGGGTTTTGCCAGTCATACACATCCAGACCGCCAGCCATATAATCATTTCCGCGCAACTGTACCGCCGATGCTGATGCAGCAATGCACAATGCAAAACCAATCATCCAAGCCTTCACGAGCATTTTCTTCCCATTCATCCGTCACTCCTTTTTATGTATGAACATTAACACTTTCAACTATTCTATTCTGATCGTCAACATATACTTTTTTGTAAGGATCGGTGAATAAAACAGTAGGTTTACCTCCGAGCCCTTCAAAAATAACAGCACATTATCAAAGCAGTATTTATGCCATGCTGGCCGGGAGTAAAACAGCATCTGATTTTCGGCAGCATCATTCTCTGTCGATGTTCAGAAAGCGTATATAACCTTCGCCGACAGGTTATGAGAGATAAAATCCTCACCGATGAGCTCAGCAAAATCGATCCGCAGCATGACGTTCTTCGGTTTATGATATCGGGTATTGAAGAACGAAGCGCCGATACCCAGCCGAAACAGGTCTGCATCCAGCGAAGGAGGCGCAAACTGGAATCGGGCACCTCCGCCCTCCAGCCGGAACGTCATGTTTTCCGGATCAGGATTGAATTCATGGATCCAATGCAGTTGGCCGTCTATTTTAAACCCGATATTTTCGAGCACCTTGGTTTGCAGCATGGAGGTATTGATGCCGAGGCTCGCGCGCAGCGAGTAGGTGTCGTAGGCGTCGATGCTGCGGGGTATGGCCGTTGTGCTCGTTTCGGTATAGGCATCCTGCTCAAAGACGCTGTATTGCACTGAGGCTTCGGGAGTGAAAACCGTCCCGCCCCGCGTATCGATCAGGTCATAGCCGCCGGACAGATAGGCGCTGAGCAGGTGAGCGTCAAATTCGCCATGCATCACAAATGGAGCCGCACTATCGGTCTCCACCTCGTTGAAGCCGTATGCTACGCCCGCATCGATATATGCGTGGTCAAATCCATAGGTGCCGTAGAGCGAGCCATGGTAGGTGGTGACCTTCTCTTCGGCATTGCTGTCTGCTTCCGTCGAGCTGGCTCCGCTGCCGCCGCTCAGTCCAATCAACAGGTTATCGAAACTTTTATCGACACCGATTACGCCGCCGTAGAGAGAGGTATCGTACTGTGAATTCAGGCCATCCACTTCGCGGCTCAGATAACTGCCGTAGCCCTTTCCCCATCCCCGAAGCTCATTGCGCCGCATCGGGCCCTCCGCTCCGGGCGGGATGAGCTTGAGCATTTCACGGAATTCCGCCCCGCGGATGGTCGTGTGCCCGCGAGCCGCCTGCAGCCCGGTCAGCGAGCTTTGGAAGGTGTTGCGGGAGGTCAGGTAGGCCTGCTCTACGGCGGCCCGCGACTGAGCGGGATCATCGATCGAATCGATGATGGCCAACATGGTTGCATTATTAATATTCGAATCGAGTTCCGCAGCCAGCAGAGCCAGCTGGCCGGAGGCACCCCAGTAGTCCGCAAGATTCCGGGTCAAAAACTCCAGTTGCAGCTCCCGGTTGCTGTTTTCAATGGAAAGATCGTTGAATACGGTACGGCCCGCAGTATAGGTCTGAACATTCACCTGGTCGGTGAACACGGTACCGTTGGTTGCACCCACGCCCGCCACGAAGATACCGTTGGTGGTCGTGATTACGGTCACCTGATTGGTGGAGTTGCCGGCAAAGTTCGCCTGCCGCGCATCAACAGAAAGCGTGGAGTTGCTTTCAAAGCTGGCCTGATCCGCGAAAAGAGCGCCGTTGGTTCCATTGATGACGGAGAGCGATAGTTCTCCTCCTGTCAGCAGATTAAATGCCCCGTCGACCGATGCGCTTCCCGTGTCTATGGTAAACAGAGCGTTGGATGAAACCGTCAGGGCGGGGAACCGGGCTCGGCTGTTTGCATCGACCAGCGCAAACAGGCCGCCGTCCGACAACGTGAAGTCTGTGTTCATGATCATGATGCCTTCGCGGATGAAGGTGATTTGAAGCGGATCATCCGAGAGGTTATCGACAAAAACCGTGCCGCCGTCCTGGACCAGATAATCCTCGACCACGAGATTGGTGCCCGCCGTCAGCCATTGGTAACCGTTGCCGGAAAAATCGATGGAATCAAACGTGCCGCCGTTGAGCACAACCTGGTTGGAGACTCCGGAATCCGCCCAGCTCACCAAGCCAAACTGATCACCCGTGGTCCCGCCTCGAAAGGAGCCGCCATCGACCGTCAGGTCGCTGTTGACGCTGATCAGGGCCGGGGCATCGGCTCCTCCGCGCAGGGTCCCTGCGGAAATATGCACCTCGGATTCCTCGGCATTCAGCGCGGCTCCTCCGGTGCCGCCACTGCCACCACTGCCGCCGGTGAAGCTTCCCTGGATAATTTCGATCGTCGAGTTGGTCACATAGATGGCATCGCCGCCGCGGGAGTCGGCCGCCTCGCCCGCATTGCCGCCCCGGAAGGTGCCGTTGCTGATCACAAGCGCCGACCCGAAGGCTGCCAGCCCGCGTCCCCCTTGCGATACTGCGCTGGCGGTTTCCGCGCTGCCGCCGGTCAGCATTGTGGAGTCGGTAATCACCATGGTGGTGCCCGCGATAATGAGGCCATCTGTCGCCTTGGCGGTCGCGCCGTCTTGCAGATAGCCGCCGCCCGAAAAGTCGGCCCCTTCGATCAGGGCGTTGGTTGTGTTGATAAACAAGCCGCCGGTGCCGGCCGACGAGATGGCGTTGGTGATGAAGATCTCGCCCGGCAGCGGCGGCAGAACGACGCCATCGGTTCCGCCCACGCCCGCATAGCTTCCGCCGCTAACGGTCAGGTTGGAGCCGCCTTCAACGAAAAGCACGGAAGACTGGGTATTGGTGATCGTTGAATTGGTTCCAGCCAGGCTGAAGCGGTTGAAGTTGTTGGTGATCGAAATCGAGCCGCTGATATCGTGGTTCAGGCTGATGTTCGTTGTACCCGCAAAGCCGATGTCCAGAGAGCCGTTGCCGCTCTCGAGGGATGCGATGGATTCCGCCGTGGCCAGTGCTGCATAATCAGTCCCGAAGGCGGTGCCCGTCACCCGATTGGTAATGGCGGAGGTGACCGGTGCTTGCCATAGGCATAAAAAAAAGGCGAAAGCCGCGGGCTTCACCTTTTTCACGATCCTGAAGATAGGGTTGCTGATCAGATTAAACTTCATCACGCAACAACCTTCCTCCGGGATGACCGGTTATTGCAAATGCTATTTTGACTTTTTCGGCACAAGAATCGCCGAAACAAAACGGCCTTGCAGGCGCGGGGCCTGATCCACCGTGGTAATATCGACGGTGTCCTTAATCACGCGCTGGATGACCTCGAAGCCAAGTTCGCGGTGGGCGTTTTCGCGCCCGCGGAACATCAGGGAAACCTTTACACGATCACCATGTTCAATAAATTTGCGGAGGTTGCGCATCTTGGTGTCATAGTCGTGGTCGCCCACGTTGACGTGGAATTTGACTTCCTTGAGCTTGGTCTGCACCTGGTGCTTCTTCTGCTCTTTTTTCTTCTTCTCCTGATCATACTTGTGTTTGCCGTAGTCCATGATCTTGCACAATGGCGGCTTGGCGGTGGGGGAGATTTCCACCAGGTCGACTCCGTATGCCTGGGCGCGGCGAAGGGCGTCGCCGGTTTTCATGATACCTAGCTGGTCGCCGTTTGCATCGATCACGCGTATTTCCGGCACACGAATGCGATGGTTGATCCGTGTCGACGGTCCGCGTTCCTGTCTGCCCCTGTAATTTTGCTTTCTAATCTGAGACCTCCATGTCTACTGTTTTCTTTTCCAGCTCCTCCTGTTTGAGCCGGGCGATAAATTGATCCAAGGTGCTTGCACCTTTCATGCCAGCAAGGCGATGGCGTACGGCCACTTGCGCTTCTTCCTGCTCTTGTTTCCCGATAATAAGCATATAGGGAACTTTGTCCAGCTGGGCATTTTTCACTTTTCCATTCAGCTTGCCCTGCCGGGTGTCGATCGTGGCGCGGATATCCGCGTTTTTCAGCTGTGACAACACCTCGCCGGCATAGTCGAGCTGGTCGTCGGAAAGCGGCAGCACGCGCACCTGCTCCGGAGCAAGCCAGACCGGGAATCCGCCGGCATAGTGCTCGGTCAGGATGCCGAAGAACCGTTCAAGACTGCCGAAAAGCGCCCGGTGCACCATGTAGGGGCGATGCGCCTCGCCGTCGGTGCCGATATATTTCAGGTCGAAGCGTTCGGGCAGGTTGAAGTCGAACTGTATCGTACTCGTCTGCCATTCGCGCCCGATGGCGTCCTTGACCTTCAGATCGATCTTCGGTCCGTAGAATGCCCCTCCGCCTTCATCGGTTTCATAGGGCAGCCCCTCCGCCTGGATCGCGGCTTCGAGCGACTTGGTGGCCTGATCCCAGCGCGCTTCCTCGCCGACCGCTTTTTCCGGGCGGGTGGAGAGATAGGCCTTCACTTCGGTAAAGCCGAAGGTTTTCCAGATAAAGTTGCAGAAGCGGATGACTTCCTTTACCTCGTCCTCGATCTGCTCTTCGGTACAGAAGATATGCGCATCGTCCTGCGTGAAGCCGCGCACACGGAAGAGGCCATGCAGGGTGCCGGCCTTCTCGTAGCGATACACCGTGCCCAGCTCTGCCCAGCGCAGTGGAAGCTCGCGGTACGACCGCAGGCCGCTCTTGTAGATCTCGACATGGAAAGGGCAGTTCATCGGCTTGATGAAGTATTCCTGTCCATCGACATCCATCGCGGCATACATGCCTTCGCGGTAAAAATCCAGATGGCCGGAGGTTTCCCAGAGGTTCGCCTTGCCCACGTGCGGGGTGTAGATGATGTCGTACCCGTTGCGGAAGTGTTCCTTCTTCCAGAAATCCTCGATGATCGAACGCACACGTGCGCCCTTCGGGTGCCAGTGCACCAGCCCGGGACCGACTTTTTCCGAAATCGAAAACAGGTCAAGATCCTTGCCCAATCGACGGTGGTCGCGCTTCTTGGCCTCCTCGATCTGCTTCTGGTAGAGCCGCAGCTGCTTCGGATTGGTGAAGGCCGTGCCGTACAGGCGCTGCAGCATCGGATTGGTTTCGTGGCCGCGGTAATACGACCCGGCTATATTCATGATTTTGAACGCGCGCAGTTTGCCCGTGCTCTCCACATGCGGTCCCGCACACAGATCCATGAATTCGCCGCAGGTGTAGAAGGTGATCGCTTCGCCTTCCGGTATGTCGGCCAGCCGTTCGAGCTTGTAGGTCTGCCCCTTCAGCAGTTCCTTCGCCTCATCGCGCGACACCGTCATGCAGTCAAACGGGAGGTCTTCACCAACAATCTTCTGCATTTCCGCTTCAATGCGCTCGAAATCTTCCGGAGTGATACGGTCGGGCAGATCAAAGTCGTAATAGAATCCATCATCGGTCGGCGGGCCGATGTCCAGCTGAACATCATCAAACAGGCGGCAAACCGCTGCCGCCATGACATGTGCGGAGCTGTGCCGCAACCGATCCAGATCACTCATTTCGTTTTTCATCAAGGTTAAGAAATCTCCCGTAAAAAGAGCATGAATATAGGGGGTTGGCCCAAGCGTGTCAATTGATGGACAAGTCAAATAAACAGGGCAAAACCGGCCCTTTCCGATTGGATTCAAATACACCGTTGCAGCCGCGGGGGCCAATGACTAAAGTTCAATGTTTTCAAGGAGCTGCGGAATGAAACGACAGTTGTTTATCGGATGTATGCTGCTGGCGGGGTGTACGACTTTCAACGACGGCCTCTATCGCCCGGTCTCCGGCAGGGAGAAAAAGGCTTTTGCGCGGGCTGATCAGGCGATTTCGCCAGCGGATGTCCGGCGGGGTTTCGACTCCTTCAGAACCCGCGAAGTGGCCTGGGCCGGGATCATCAAAGATATCCGCTTCAAAGAAACCGAGCGCACCATACAGGTCGCTTTCCAGGTGGAACACCGCCATTTCGACTGGCTCACGCATACCGGCCGCGCCGGCTATCGGCTCTCGGCAGCGGGTGACGGCGAATTCATGGTGGGCTGGAGTGTGCGCAAGCCCACATCCGTTGGCCGTCTAATGGCGCAGGCCAAGCCGGGATATATGCTTGTGGCATACGGGAAGCCCTACCGCATCATGGATGGAGTGGTCCAGCTGGAGGCAACGGCCGTGCGACCGGTTTCGACCCGGAAGTTTACAATTCAGCCTGCAGAGGGCAAACCGCTCGAATGATCAGGAGTGGCCGCATCGATGACCTTCAGATCCCTGTCGATTGCGGTGAGTTCTGCATGGCACCTGTCCGAAAACATGATGGAGGCAAGCGGCGGCAATGATAAAAGTTCACGGGAACCCATTCTTGTAATGCAAGAGCGGTCTGTGTGAATACTTGCCGGTAATTAAAGGAGCCGTTTTATGAACGATCTGTATCCCTTGAAATTCAAGCCCGTCTACAAGGATTACCCGTGGGGCAATAACCGCCTGCCGGCCCTGTTTGACCGCGAAGCGCCGGACGGCATCTATGCCGAGTCGTGGGAGGTGTCCACCCATCCCGACGGGGAAAGCGTGGTCGTAAACGGATCGTTGGCCGGAAAAAAATTATCCGAAGTGTTAGCCCAACAAGGTGCGGCTGTGCTCGGTTCCGCAGTGCATGGAAGCGGGTTTCCGCTGCTCATCAAGTTGATCGATGCCGCCCAGCCGCTCAGTGTGCAGGTCCATCCGAACAACGGCAATGCCGCGGCGGTCCAGGGCGATCCGAAAACGGAAATGTGGTATTTTCTCAACGAAGAGCCGTCGCAGATCTACTGCGGCCTGAAGCCCGGAACATCGCGCGATGATTTTGTCTCGGCCATCGAGAGCGGATCGTTTGGAGATATTCTTCGTCCCGTGCCGGCCGAAAAGGGCGGGGCGGTATTTGTGCCCGGCGGCCGGGTGCATGCCATTGATGCCGGATGCCTGATCCTCGAGATCCAGCAGAGCTCCAATACGACCTACCGCGTCTATGACTGGGGGCGCGTTGGAAACGATGGAAAACCGCGCGAGCTGCATGTGGAGAAGGCCCTGCAGGTGATTGATTTCGCCGACACCGCCGATCCGGTCTGCAAGCCGGTCGGCACATCGGCGGGCGTGCGCACGATATGCAGCTCACCCTACTTTGTGCTGGAAGAGCTGACCGTGGAGGGTGACATGCAGCAGCAGGCCGGCGGCGAAACCTTTCATGTGCTCTTTTCGGCAGATGGCCCGTTCAGCATTGAATACGGCAGCGCAGAGACCGAGCCGGTGGCCACCGGAACCTCCGTGCTCATCCCCGCCCAACTGGGGGATTATACTATCCGGGCTCCCGCCAGGACGGTCGTGTTGAAAATCACGAATCCAATGGCCTAAACCGGAATATCGCCAAAAAAACAGCACCTTTTGCTTCAGATCCAAAAACGGCACCATCACTACCCTCAACCCATGAGCCCAATCGTCCTCGTTCTCGAACTCGTCCTCGGCTGGAGGGGGGCGCTTCGTCGCGTCCTATGGT
>JABDQT010000220.1 GCA_013042165.1 Kiritimatiellales bacterium
CCTGTGGGGAAGAGGTGAAGTGTTTACGAAATTGACCGCACTGGGTCAATCTGCTTTTGCACGTTTTCATACGCGAATACTTATTTTGCATGATCCTCAAGAAACCGTTTTGCCCCTCGCGATTTAATCTTTTTCTCTAAAACACGTGCGGCGGCGGTTGAATCAACAGCCTGCTTCCAAATCAATTCCCAATCATCCGCCCGGGCGGTCCAATGATTCTTTTCTTTGCGGTGTTGTCGGAGGCGGCTTGATGCCGAATTGGAGAATCCCACATAGTACTTTGCGAGTGACTCGGAATATAGAATGTAAACTTCCAGCATGAGATCGGATCCCGCCTATAGCGGGAAAATGTCGAATTCATCATGCTGAAAGCATGACCTTGCCCCGCATACTGCGGGGCGATGACCGCTCTACCAACTGAGCTACATTGGCTTAACGAAAAGAGACGTGTGTTTACGAAAATGCATCGGGCGGGTCAATCCGCATTTGCCGTAATCTTACGGCGCGGTCGGAGGTTCTACCTGCGTCAGCCGGTTGAGGTAGAGATTGAGATCCTGCCAGAGGGTCTGTGAGGAAAACTCGTTGTAGAGGCCGTTGCTGTCGGCCATGTCGAGCACGGTGACGAACCCGGATCCCTCAACCCGAAATGCTTCGAGGCGGAAGTCGCGCAGGGCGTTTCCGGTGGCAAGTTTGATGTGTCCGCAGTTTACGATGGTCTGGATGACCCGGCGCTTGATGAAGCGGCCGGTTCTCAATCGCAGATCCGCATCGGTGATGTAGGCGATTTCGCGTCCGTCGGAGTCCCGCCAGACCACCTTGGCCCGGTCGAGCTGCAGCAGGGTTTCCTGATTGATGACATGGCTGGGGAATCTGGGCAGGGAGGAGTGCTCTACTTCAATGGATTTGAGTCCGATAACCTCGCCGACCTTGCTGCCTATGTCGTGCAGCACCAGCGGCTCCCAGTTTCCGGAAACCGGGTTCTTGCGGAATTCAATGTCCAGGCTCTTGATGCGCAACTGCTTGACCAGCGGCTTTTCCTTGGAGAATACGGCAAACCAGTTGAACGAGGCCTTGGCTTCGGGAATGTCGACACCCTGAAAGCTGAGCCCATGCAGACGCAGGCCGAAAAACGGCGTGGCCCCGCACTTTTCGAGGGTGATCAGTTGCCGGGTTCCGTTCGACAGCTTATCGGCAACGGCAGAGCGGACCCCGTCGGTGCGGGATATAATATGGATGCCGATGTAGAGCACCAGGGCAACCAGCAAGAGGGTGATGAGCGTCCGCTTGATCGGACCGATGATGCCGCCCTCGATCTCGATGGTTTTTTTCTTAGCCATTCGCCAGCTCCCTTGAACGTGCCTGTGCCGCCAGCAACGCCGATACAATTGATTCCTTCACGTCGTGCGCCTGCAACGTATTGACTGCGGCCTCGGTGGTTCCGCCCTTGGAGGTCACCTTTTTGCGCAGCGCATCGGCATCCTCGCCGGTTTCCTGCATCAGCCGGGCCGCGCCGATCACGGTGGCCAGGGCCAGCTCGCGGGAAATCTCCTGGTTCAACCCCATCTTTTCCGCCGCTTCGAGCATCCCTTCGAGCAGATAAAAGACATAGGCCGGGCCGCTGCCGCTCAGTGCCGTCACGGCATCGATCTCGCTTTCCTTTACCACCACGGTCGTGCCGACGGCGCCCATCAACTCTGACGCAACACTCAGATCGTCTCCGGTCGCATATTCGCCGGCGGCAATTCCGGATGCCCCCTCGCCTACCAGCGAAGGCGTGTTGGGCATCACCCGCACCACCCGGATTGATTTGCCGGCGGATATCTTTGCGGAGGGAATTCCGGCCATGATACTGATCACCAGAGCATCCGATTCGAGCGCACGTTCGATCTCCGGCCAGACCGTCGGAAACACCTGCGGCTTGACCGCCAGAACCACCACATCGGCCTTGGCGACCGCAGCGGCATTTTCCGACAGGGTTTTCACGTTATGCCTGGACTCGAACAGCTGCAGCCGTTCGTGCGAAATGTCGGCGACGCAGACATTCCAGGGATCGACCACCTTCTTGTCCAGAATTCCCGCAACGATGGCCTCCGCCATGTTGCCCGCACCTATAAAAGTCAGTTTCATAATAGTCAGTTTTAAGTTTTAGGTGATTACGCTTTAAGAAACAAGCGAGACCTTACACCTCCAAGTGCCTGTTGCCCAATGCCCATTGCCTATCTTTTCCCAAACAAATCCGTCCCGATACGCACCCACGTGCTGCCCTCTTCGATGGCGACTTCCAGATCGTGCGACATGCCCATCGAAAGCTCCGGCAGCGGCGTGCCGGTTTCATCCTGCAGCCGGTCGCGCAGATCGCGCAGGGCGGCAAAGTGCACACGGGTTTTTTCCGGGTCGGGTGAAAAAGGCGGGATGGTCATGAGGCCGTGGACCTCGACCTTCTGCATCCGGTTGGCGGCTTCGATGACTCCGGCCACTTCGTCGGGCGTCATGCCAAACTTGGCGGCTTCGCCGGAAACATTGACCTGCAATAAAACGGGAAGCGTCACATCGGCATGGGCATCCAGCGCCTGCAAAAGCTTCATTGAATCGACGGAATGCACCATCTGAAAGAGTCTGGCCGCCAGCTTGGCCTTGTTGGTCTGCAGATGGCCGATCAGGTGCCATTCCAGCCCGTCCGGACATAATGGAATTTTCGCCTGCGCCTCCTGTACACGGTTTTCGCCGAAGAGCCGGAGCCCGTAATCGGCCGCTTCCCGAATGGCTTCGGGGGGCTTGGTTTTTGACACCGCCAGCAGGCGGACGCTGTCACGGGCACGCTCCGCCTTGGCACAGGCTTCGGCAATACGCTGCTCCACCTGCTCCAACCGATCCGAAAATGTTTGGTCCGTGTTATCCATGCTCACGGGTTATGTACTCTCAAAAAACCGCGGGTTTAGGAACAAAAAACCGGCACCAAGAAAGTGACTCTTTTTATTTGATATCATTTTGGTGCCATTTAAACTCCGCTCAGAAAGCAAAGGGTGATCCTTTCAAGTATTATTAACCTACACAGGAGGATAGCATCATGAAGAAGACCATCAGTAGTGTTCTAATCTGTACGATTCTGCTGGCCGTTTCCGGCTGCACCGGGCCATTTGCCCTGACGAAGAAAGTTCATGCCTGGCAGACCGGCTTCGATAACAAATGGGTCGACGAAGTGGCCTTTCTCGGTTGCGCCTATCTTCCGGTGTATGGCCTGGCGGCACTGGGCGATGCGATCATCTTCAACAGCGTGGAATTCTGGACGGGTGACAATCCCATGGATTCCGTCGACATCTCCAAGGATGGAACCAATATCAAGATGACCCATCGGGCCGATGGAAGCATCCTTATTGAAGCTCCGACCGGAGATTGCGTGCTTGAAAAATCCGCGGAGGGCGTGAGCGCTCTGGATGCGGCAGGCAACGTGCTTTTCTCCGCGACAACCGACCAGAACAAGGTTCGTGTGTACAATGCCGCCGGCAAGGAAATCCGCACCTTTACCAAGTCATAACGCTGCTCTCATGCGTAGCACGAAAGGGATCGCCTCGGGCGATCCCTTTTTTTTGTCATGCACGGATTTCTTGACTGTTATCTCCGTCTTCTTCACCATTCTCACCAAGAAGGAGAGCATACTAATGAAACCATGCTATATGTACCCCATACTAACCCTTAGCTGCCTCGCTCTATGTGGCGGCTGTGCTACCGTCGAGGAGCGTCCGACAGCGCTGGAAGCTTCTGTTTCACGCGAAGCCCAGCTTGCAGCACAACAGCAGCAATTGCTTCCGGCCAAGCCCCGCTTCAAACGAAAGATCGCGATCGGGCGGTTCAGCAATGAAACACGATATGGGCGGTCTCTGTTGCGCGATGATGATAATGATCCGCTTGGCAAACAGGTATCCGATATTCTTGCCGGACGATTGGTGGAGTCCGATCGTTTCCTCGTCTTCGAGCGGCCGGACATTAACAAGCTGAAGGTCGAAGGTGAGCTTACGGGCCAACCGCTCGATCTGGTGGGCGTGGATACGATGATCTTCGGTTCTTTGACCGAATTCGGCAACTCGACGACCGGTAAAAAAGGATTCCTCAGCTCAACGAAAAAGCAAACTGCCGAAGCATCAGTCGAGCTTCGTTTGGTAAATACGCGGACCGGACACGTGTTCTTCACCGCCAAAGGCAGCGGTTCTGCCAGCGTGGAGGCAGGAGAAATTGCCGGGTATGGAAGCCGGGCCGGATATGACGCTTCGCTGAACGACAAAGCAATCGACGCAGCTGTATCGGACGTGCTCAATGTACTTATTCGCAAATTGGAGGAGCGTGAGTGGCGCTCTTCGATTCTTGCGGTGGAGGACGGGCAGATCTTTATCAGCGGTGGTACCCGCCAGGGCATCAAGCCCGGAGATGTGTTCGCTGTTATGGAAAAGGGCAAGACCGTGAAGAGCCCCCAGACCGGCTTCAACATTGAACTCCCGGCGACACAGGTGGGCAAGATCAGCATTGTCTCCTGCTTCGGAAACAACGAAGCCGACGAGGGCTCGATTGCAAAGCTCACGGAAGGAACTCTTGCGGGCATAGACCTCAGCAGACTGTTTATCACCGAAATAAAGGAATAAGTCATGAAACTCCATTCGCTTCTATTGATTGCACTGGCAGCAGCCTTTTTGCAGGGATGCTCCTATCCGGAGCCCGCAAGTATTACACAAAAGGACAACCGCCCCGCCATTGGGGTTTCGGGCGCACCTAAGGGTGCAATCCTGCTGGTCGATGGGCTGGCTATGGG
>JABDQT010000230.1 GCA_013042165.1 Kiritimatiellales bacterium
ACATCGAGCGGTTGTTCCTTTTTTCGCTCCGCCACCTCGACGCGCTTGTCGGCGATAATCTGTTCGAGAATGTTCATGATCGACTCTTCTTCAGATAGGCTTCGATGAAGGCATCCAGATTGCCATCGAGGACCCCCTGGACATTGCCGACCTGTTCGTCGGTGCGGTGATCCTTCACCATGGTATAGGGCTGCATGACATAGGAGCGGATCTGATGGCCCCAGGCAATTTCACCTTTGTCGCCATACAACTGGTCAACCGCCTGACGCTTCTTATCCTGCTCGAGTTCATAAAGACGCGCCTTCAGCATTTTCATGGCGGCGGCCTTGTTCTTGTGTTGCGAGCGTTCGGCCTGGCACTGCACGACGGTGCCGGTCGGCAGATGAACGATGCGCACCGCCGAGTCGGTGGTGTTGACGTGCTGGCCGCCCGCGCCCTGCGCCCGATAGGTGTCAATCCGCAGATCGGACTCGACGATATCGACTTCAATGTTGTCGTCAATCTCCGGCGTGACGTCCGCCGCGACAAAGGAGGTGTGTCGGCGCGACTGGGAATCGAAAGGGCTGATGCGCACGAGGCGATGCACGCCGCGCTCGGACTTTAGCAAGCCATAGGCATAGGGCCCGGTGATAAGCACCGACACACTCTTGATCCCGGCTTCGTCGCCCGCCTGGTAGTCGAGAATCTGCGCTTTGAATCCCTTGCGCTCGGCATAGCGCGTGAACATGCGGTAGAGCATGTCGGCCCAATCGCAACTCTCGGTGCCGCCCGCGCCCGCATGCAGCGTAAGATACGCCCCGTTGCCATCGAACTCGCCGCCGAGCAGCGACTGCATTTCGAGCGCCTGGAATCCGGATTCAACCTTCTCGAGTTCGGCGGCCGCTTCGGCGAGCGCTTCGGGCTCGCCGGACTCCGCGAGCTCCAGCATCACCTCCGCATCGTCAAGGCCCGACGCCATGGCCTGATAGGGATCCAGAACCGCCTTGAGCGCTTTGCTGGCGGCAATATTTTCCTGCGCCCGGTTCTGGTCGTTCCAGAAATCCGGATCCGCGGCTTCGGATTCGAGCTTTTCGACCTCGGAGCATTTGGCGCTGATCTCAAGATAGTCTTCCATCTCTTTCAGCTGCTCGCGAAAGTTGGCAATTCGGGTTTTCAGTTCATCAAGCATGGTTTGATTCAACGTTTGGAACTGTGGAATATAGCCCAAGCGCTCCGGTTGCCAAACCCCTCATTGAGAAAAAGTCGGCCAACACACGCGCTGCGCGGCAGCTTTTTTCTGTTGCGGCGGCGGATATCCGATGCCCGATCGCAACGGCCGCTAATGCGCGAACGTCATCGTCTGGCAATCCACCCCTTCGATCGCCTCGACCGCTTGAATCATGCGTGCGGCCTCGGGCGTATCCGCCATCTCCAGCAGGATCAGGCCGTTCGAAGGACAGATATCGTCGTGCAGGCCGAGGCGGGTTTTAATCTGCGCACCAAATTGAGTGAACACTTCCTGCACCTTCACCGCATGCTCCTCTCGATTCACAATGTGCACCCCTACAATAATATGCTTATCCATTTTCACTCCCGGTTCTCTTTGTCTTCCTGTTCCTTGATCGCAGCACAAACAGAGCGGTGGCGCCGGCAATCACGGCCACCTTGCCAAAGGCGCTGCCGTGGCGGGTATAAAAAGTGGCCTCGATGTTCTTCGGACGGGGGTGCAGCTCCCCGATGGTAAACCCTTTGGTGCGGACATCCAGATTCCGCCGGATAAAACCGAAGGCGTCGATGATGGAGGTCACCCCGGTGTTGCAACAGCGTGCCATGGGAACACGGTTTTCAACACAACGGAAAACGGCATGGGCCAGATGCTGTTCGGACTGCGCGGAAGGATCGAACCATGCATCGTTCGTCTGGTTGATCAGCCAGCGCGCGCCGGCCCGTACAGCATTGACGGACAGCGGAGCCACCGTATCCTCGAAACAGATCAATACGGCAAAGGGGGGGCGCCCCGGCACACTGAGCAGTGTATTGCCATCGCCGTGGCTGAAATCGATATCGAGCGGCGTAAATTTGCGCAGCAAGCCGGCGAAGGGCACATATTCCCCGAACGGCACGAGATGCTGCTTGTCGTATTTTGCCATTTCATTGCCGTCTGGCCCGAAGAGCATCGAGCTGTTGTAGTAGATTCGGCCGGATTCCAAAAACGCCACATCCATCGTACCGACCAGGAGCGGTGTTCCGCCAGCTTGCGTCAGCTGCCTGATCAGATCGTAGCTGTCGCGACTGGTACGGACGAAGTCGGGCACGGCGGTTTCCGGCCAGGCTATGAGATCGATCCCGTCGATGCGGCTTGCCGCATCGGTGAGTTCCCGGAGCGTCGCACGAATTTCCCGATCCTTCTGCGCGTCCCACTTTTCGGTTTGCGGAATATTGGGCTGCACCAGAGCGAGCGTGATGGGCTCATCAAAGTCGGGCCGGTTGAAGAGTGCGTTCATGCCGTATGCCATAGACAGTGCGAGGGGAAGTATGCCAAGC
>JABDQT010000231.1 GCA_013042165.1 Kiritimatiellales bacterium
ATGTAGGTGCAGCCGTAAATGGTGTCCACGCGGGTGGTGTAGCAGGAAATTTTATCGGTGTTGTCCCCTGCCCCGTCTTCGCGCGGCACGATCGGGAAATCAATTTCGGCGCCTTCGGAGCGGCCGATCCAGTTTTTCTGCATGGTCTTGACGCGGGTCGGCCAGCCGTCGAGCGTATCGAGATCGTCGAGCAGGCGCTGGGCATAGTCGGTGATTTTAAAGAACCACTGATCCATCGACTTTTGGTCGACTTCGGAATCGCAGCGTTCGCATGCGCCGTCGACCACCTGCTCATTGGCCAGTACCGTTGCGCAGTCGGGGCACCAGTTGACGTTGGAGTTCTTTTTGTAAGCGAGGCCCTGTTTGTAGAATTGAATGAAGAGCCACTGCGTCCATTTATAATAATCGGGCATGCAGGAGGTGACTTCCTTGTCCCAGTCATACATGCAGCCCCAGGCGCGGAGCTGCTCCTTCATGGTGGAAATGTTAGCGGCGGTGTATTCCGCCGGCGGCGTACCGGTTTTAATAGCGGCGTTTTCGGCGGGCAGCCCGAACGAGTCCCAGCCCATCGGCGTGAGCACATCAAAGCCCTGCATCTTTTTATAGCGCGCAACGGCATCGCCGATAATGTAGTTGCGGCCGTGGCCGACGTGCAGTTTGCCGGAGGGATACGGAAACATCATCAGGCAGTAGTACGGATTATCCGCCGCCGCCAGATCGGTCTTAAAATCGCCGTTGTCGTCCCAAAAGTTCTGCCACTTGGTTTCGATATCACTGAAAGGATAATTTTCCTGCATCGCCCTGCTCCGTTCAAATTTTCAAAAGACGGGCAATAATAGGGATTAGCGATGGCAATTCCATCTCCAAACCTTGTAAAAATGGGATCTGCTTTCCCTCTTTCACTCGAGCATGGCGAGAGAGGGTTCGCAACGCGAAGCAGGGAGCGAAAGCTCCGGAAATTTCCGAAGCAAAACTTCTAGTCGGCCGAAACGGACTGCTCAAGAAGGCGGGTGATCGGCTCCTTGGGTCGGAATGGATGGAGAAAGGCTTCAGTGAAATCGTAGCCTTTCATGAAGTCGTCAATGGAGTCCTCGTCTGTTTTTCCCAGCAGACCTTCCTGAACAAGGTTGAAGACAATGTTGCCAAAGTCGATGCATTCATGGATCCCCCACTCGAAAAGAACGCGCTTGGCGATGGGCCCATACTCCAGAAGGGCATATTCGCGCATTCCTTCGAGCAGCTCCTGTCCCGAAACATGGCGGGGCTTTTCGAGCTTGCGCACGGTGTGGTCGAGTCCTTCGCGGACAAACAGATAAGCTTGAACACTGTAGCGATCGTCCTTCTCGAGAACGGTTTCAAGCAATTCGTATATGTTCGGGGTATTCATCGTCTTTCCAACTGACTACGCAATTTATCTGCCAAGTCATTCATTTCTTCAACATTATCGTATTTTTTGGCATTCCAGTTCCAGTGATGGCCGTCTTTGTCGAAGCGCGGTATTACATGTACGTGTATGTGTTCGACCTCCTGACCCGCGGCCTTACCGTTGTTCTGCATAATATTGACGCCATCCGCTCCCAGCCCGTTCATTTGTGCCTGCGCAATCCTTTTGGCGGTAATGTGGAGCTTGGCGATCAAATCGTCCGGTGTTTCGCCGACCGGATCGCAGTGCTTTTTAGGAATCACCAGCGCGTGGCCCTTGATAATCGGGCCGATATCCATGAAGACGAGGACATCATCGTCTTCGTGGATGATGGTTGCCGGGATCTCCTGTGCGACTATTTTGCAGAATATACAGTTATTCATGGTTTTTCGATGCCTGCTCGACGCCGCTCGGCACGAACACCTCGGATTTTTCGTTTTTCAGGTAGAAATAGCGGGTAGCCAGACCGATAAACAACAGGGCGCAGATCACCAGAATATAACGCTTCTCTTGATCCGTTAGCCAAAACGCCGTCTGCAGAGGGCTGGGCTTTTTTTCCACCATTTGCAAAATCGTACCACAAGCGGGCCGAAAAAGCAGGCAGATTCGTAGATGGAATAGGATTATCTCTGACTTTTAAGGGGTCGGAGGACGTTCTTCTTCCAGGTCCGGCGGTGTTGGTGGCGGATCTTCTTCGCGATCGCCATCCCCTGGAACGGGGGGCAACCCGGGCCGCGGGGGCATCCCGGAACCGCCGCGACGACCATGCTTACGAAACTGGTTGCGCGCTCGATCCATGAAGAGCGCATACTTTTCCTTCCCGAGCAACTTTTCCATTTCCATCCTATTGCGCACCAGTATTTTGAGCTGATCGGCCTGCGCCGCTGTAACGGCATCTATGGCGGCATCGATTTCCGCTTCTGACGCACCGTCATCCTGCAGTTTCGAGAGTTGCTTACGTGCTTCGGAAATCTGCTTTGAGTTGGCTTTCATGGCTTCGCCATGCGCCATTTGGAGCTGACGAATCTGGTTGCGCTGCTCTTCGCTCACTCCTATTTTATCGAGCGATCGCTCCATAAGCTGGAGCCTGCGCTCCTGCATTTCCGCCTTCCGCTCGGGCGAGGATTCGCGCCACCCTTCCCTGCGCTGCTTTTCCGGACGGAATGTTTTTTTATCGCTGTGTGGCACATCATTGGTTGGCTGCGCAACGGATGAAAAGGCCAGAGCCAACGAGGCTATAATCATGAGCTTTGTTTTCATTCGAGTACCTTTCGAACTTGTGTTCGGTCGTATAACGAAACGTAACAAGGGGCTATTGCCTACAAAAGCTCAAACTTTTTCGGACTCGTTGCCAGATAGCGGAATCCTGCTTCCGTGACCACGACCGTATCTTCGATGCGGACGCCGCCGAGTCCGGGATAGTAGAGTCCGGGCTCGACGGTGACGACTTGGCCGGCCTCCAGCGTTTCGCCGCTGGTTCCCAGCCGGGGTCGCTCATGGATATCAAGCCCCACCCCGTGCCCGGTTCCATGGATGAAGCCGATGTGCTTTCCGTCCTTTTCGACCGTCTCGAAACCGCGCTGCAAAAAAACCGCCTGAGCGGCTTTATGCACTTCGTCGGCACAGATGCCGGGTTTTACCGCGCGAAGCGCCTCGGTCTGCGCCGCCCTGACGGCGCCATAAAGCTTTTTGAGTTCTTGCGGAGCCGGCCCGCGGCAAACGGTGCGGGTGATGTCGCCCCAGTATCCGCTCTTTTCGCTGCGGGGAAAGATATCGAGAATGATCGATTGGCCCGCATGGAGCGGGCCTTCGCCGCGTTCATGCGGATCGGTTGCCTGCTCGCCGCCGGCGACAATCGTATCGTTTCCGGCACAGTCGTGTTCGATCAGAATTTGATTAATGCGCCGACGCACCGCGTCCGAGGTCAGCGGGATCTTTCCTGCCAGCAGCCGGTTTTGCCGGTCTATCCTTGATGACTCGATCAGCCCAACGGCAGCCTTCATGGCGGCGACGGCGGCGCGCTGGCTCCTGCGAAGCAGGGCGATTTCCTCCCTGCTTTTAATGCTCCGCTCCGGACAGACCGGGGTCCCTCTGATGCTTACAGCAACGCCTTTTTTCTGCAGAAACTGAAAAAGTCCGGCGGGGAAATCCTTCGGAACCTGAACTCGGCGTAATCCTAATAATTCCATCACTTTACGGATCTGTTCGCCGAAGTCGTTCGCCTTCTTTCCCGCCAGGCCCAGCTCACCCGGCGTGTAAACGCAGGTTCCGGTTTTTGATTGCCGGACGGCGCGCTCTTTTTCCATTTTTGAAACGATCAGATAATTGCCCGCTGCGGTTTGCAGATACAGAAATGGATCCGGAGCGGTAAATCCGCTCAGGTAGCGGATGTTTGTGGTGCTCGGCGATGAACCGGATAGCAAAATCAGCCCTGTTAATCGATTCATTTAGGCACAACCTCCTCTAAATCCTCATCTTACAGGATTTAAATTTGTTATTCTCGTGTTCGTGGTCCAATAGTTTTCAATCATTGTGTCGGCTATATTGTGGCCAACCAATTTTTATTAACCACATTTTGTGGTGTGCAATTTTTTATCGCGGTTTTATGGCTAATCACTTGAGCATGTAATGTGCTTAATCTATTTTCAAAACTCGCTTAACGGAATAGGAAGTTACTGGCTGTTAATAACTTGTCAATAAACAATATTACACGCATCAGGGGACGATCGGTTTAGGACATGGAGAAGGATCACCTAAAAATTTGGGAAGAGGTATGCAAACAGCTTAAAGGCATCCTTTCCCGGGATATTTTTGATCGCTGGATTGCTGTAATCCAATGCGTCGACCTGACCGGCAATAAGATGTGTCTCGCTGTGGCGAACGATTTCTATAAGGATTGGTTGGAGGAAAACTATCTGCCGATGATCGCCAAGACGGTCATGGTTGTAACCGGCAAGGAGATGGAGTTGTCGCTGGAAGTCGATTCCGACTGCTTTAAAGCCGATCATGTGGACGTTGAGCCGGAGCAAACCGCTCCGATCTCGTTACCCAATCTTACGCGGCCTGGAAACAGAAAGCAGGACCACAATCTGAATCCGAATTATACGTTCGATTCCTATGTGGTCGGCCCGGCGAATCAGTTTGCCCATGCGGCCGCCCTGGCGGCGGCAAACTCGCCGTCGCGTACTTACAATCCGCTTTTCATCTATGGCGGGGTCGGACTCGGTAAAACCCACCTGATGCAGGCAATCGGCAACCACATCATAAAAAAGAAGCCGAAATCGAGAATCTGCTACATTACCTGCGAAACCTTCACGAACGAATATATCGACGCGCTGCAAAACAACAGCGTCATGGCTTTCCGGAAGAAATACCGCAAGATTGATATGCTGATGATCGACGATATCCAGTTCCTGGATGGCAAGCAGCGACTTCAGGAGGAGTTTTTCCACACCTTCAACAGCCTTTTTGAAGGGCACCGACAGATCATCCTGACATCGGATCGCACGCCGAGCGAACTGGCCGGCCTTGCCCCGCGTCTGATTTCCCGTTTCGAATGGGGACTGGTGACCGAGCTCGGCAAGCCGGATGTGGAAACGCGTACGGCTATCCTTCGCAAGAAGGCGGAGCTACTGAATCTTAATATCGGCAACGAGCTGATTGATTATCTGGCGCAGCGCGTTTCATCCAATGTACGCAGCCTGGAAGGCGCCCTTATTCGCGTTGCTACCTTCATGTCGCTTACCAACCAGAAAATCGACACACAAAAGGTTGAGGAGTTGCTGCACGATCTGCTGGACAAAGAGTCGAGGTCCGCGATCAACGTGGATCTCATTCAGCGCACCGTAGCGGAGTACTTTGATTTACGGCCCTCCGACCTTACCGGGAAGAAAAGAACCCGCGACATTGCATGGCCGCGCCAGATCGCCATGCATCTTTCCCGTACAATGACGGCGCAGTCTTTCCCGGTACTCGGCGAAGCATTCAGCCGCAACCATGCCACGATTCTTTATGCCGACAACCTGGTCTCAACCAAGGCTTTGGAAGATAACAGCCTGCAGCAGACCCTCTCGATCTTGAAAGATCAGATCAGTAAGAATTGCTCGAAGGCCCTTCAATAAATGCCTTCAACTCATCTATCAATTAAAAAAAACCGTCTCTCTCCGAGGCGGTTTTTTGGATTTAAGCCGTCTGAGACCAGAGTGTTTAATCAGTAAATCTTAATTTGCTTATCTGTTAATATGTGCTCAATAACCTGTGGAGTTTCCAGTGATAAAAATAACAACTTGGAGTTTTGAACAGGTCACCTAATCTATACTCAGTTTATGAACAGGGTTGTTGTCATTTTCAAACTTTTACGGGTGACGGGGTTAGGTAAAATAGGTACGTTTTGATGCGGTTGTTCACAGATACTAATAATAGTAAATTTATAAATATCTAACCCCTATAATACAGGAGGCTTGTTAATGAAGTTCAGCATCGAGAAGGATCAGATTCTTGAAGCGTTGCAAAAGGTGCAGTCTGTGGTCGGCCAACGAACCACATTACCAATTCTGTCGAATGTCCTGCTTGAAGCGGGTGATGGCAAGCTGACGCTCACCACGACCGACATGGAGGTTAGTGTGCGGACCAGCATTGAGGCGGACATCGATGAAGCGGGGGCCACCTCCCTGCCCGCCCGCCGTTTCTTCAGCATCTGCCGCGATCTACCCAGCCACCAGGTGGATATCGGCGTAAGCAACGATGACGTAGCTACGATCATATCAGGATCCTACAGCTGCAAGCTGGAAGGACTTTCGAAAGATGATTTTCCTCCGATGCCCACATTCGAAGAGAGTTACTCCTATACGCTTCAGCAAGGTACCTTTAAGGATATCCTTCAGAAAACATCTTACGCGGCCTCTACGGATGATTCCCGGGCGATTTTGAACGGCTCCCTGATGGCCTTCCGGGAAAACAAGTTGACCACCGTCTGTACCGATGGACGCCGACTAGCTCTTGTTGAGCAGGAAATCGAGATGCCTGAAGACGCGGAGGTGGATATTGTTGTTCCCACGAAAACCGTGAACGAATTGATCAAGACGCTGGAGGATGAAGGGGATGCGAGTATTAAAACCTCCGCCACGCAAGTTGCTTTTGAGTTTGGCAATATCTTCATCATCTCAAAGCTTATTGACGGCACTTACCCGAACTATCGCCAGGTCATTCCATCGCAGTGCGAAGAGCGCATTGCCATTGACCGCGAAATGCTGTTGAGCGCCGTGCGGCGTGTCTCACTGATGTTGGATGACCAATCAGCATCGGTGAAGGTAATGATTACCGAAAACCGCATGGAGCTTTTAACCTCATCCCCGGAAGTCGGCGAATCGCGTGAAAGCGTTTCCGTTAAATATTCCGGCAAGGATATCACGATCGCGTTCAATCCGGCTTTTCTGATGGCGCCGCTCAAGCATCTGGATAGCGATGAGATCTATCTTGAACTATCGGATGAACTCAGTCCGGGCGTGATCAAGACGAATGTACCGTTCCTGTATGTCATCATGCCAATCCGCGTGACATAGAACGATGTTGGAAAGAGTGGTTGCCGAACAAGGACTCGAACCTTGACTAAGCGAGTCAGAGTCGCTTGTGCTGCCAATTACACCATTCGGCAGGAATGAGGGGCAGAACGTAGCTCCAAAGCGGGAGCTGATCAAGCAGGTTTCACAAAAAAATGCCTTCCTCGAATCAAAAGAAAATAGTGCGTTTGCTGGGGGTGGGTTTTGATGCTGAAGATGGTCATGTCCGCATCACAAAAGGCGAAAACTATGATGTCCTGATGGGATCGGATGAGAGCCATGAATACATCCAGACACTCATTCATAAAATCGAGGATGAACTAAGTTCGCGCGGGGTAACACTCGATAATCTGACGCCTGAGGAATTCGCTGAACTGGTGGCATCAATCAAATAACTTAAATCACCGGAGAATTGAAGCCCGACCGGTTTAAGACCAAATTCCGTGTATCTGGGCGGAGCATTCCGGGCATCTTCCATCAGCAGGCAGATTGTTTATTATCGTATACCCTGAGCGTTCAATAAGCAGTTTTCCACATTCCGGAC
>JABDQT010000232.1 GCA_013042165.1 Kiritimatiellales bacterium
TCTTGGAGATGAACTCGGCTTTCGAGCGTGCACGGCAGCTTGCTCGATAGTTTGCCCCTACCGAGGTTCCCGCCCGTGCAAGTTGGTTTTGGATAACCCTTGCTTCAACCGACTTCGGTAAAGCCGCTGTCAGCTTGAGGATGCGTAAGGCAAATTGCTTCGTTCTTTTCTTAAGTTCGTTCTGATCCATATTCATTCCAGTCCGCCAGAGGCATGCACTCGGAAATCAACACTCGGAAATCGGTAATGTATCTACGGAACCGGAATTTCGCTCAACACGATGTTGATGAGATCTTCGGAGGTCATTTCCTCTGCCTCTGCTTCGTAGGAGACGATGATGCGGTGACGCAGCACATCGGGCGCGATGGATTTCACGTCCTGCGGAGTGACATAGCCGCGGCCCTGCATGAAGGCGTGAGCGCGTGCCCCCATGGTCAGAAAGATCGTGGCCCGCGGCGAAGCGCCGTAGCGTAGATAGTCGCCGATATCGAGGTTGTATTGCGCGGGCTCGCGGGTGGCGAAGACGATGCTGAGGATGTAGTCCTTGATCTTTTCGTCGATGTAGATTTCGTCGACGAGTTCCCGTGCCTTCAGGATCTCGTCGGGATGCAGCACGGCGTTGATGGGAATTTCGGTATTGGAGTGCGCCATGCGATCAAGGATGCGGCGCTCCTCTTCGAGGGTCGGGTAGCCGACCTTGAGCTTCAGCATGAAGCGGTCGACCTGCGCCTCGGGCAACGGATAGGTGCCCTCCTGCTCGATCGGGTTTTCCGTGGCCATCACGAGAAACGGCTTGGGAAGCGGGAATGTTTCGTCGCCGATGGTGACCTGCTTTTCCTGCATGGATTCGAGCAGGGCACTCTGCACTTTCGCCGGTGCGCGGTTGATTTCATCCGCCAGAATGACGTTGGCGAAGACCGGACCCTTTTTGATGATGAAGTCGCCGTCTTTCTGGTTGTAGATCAGCGTGCCGATGAGGTCGGCCGGCAGCAGGTCGGGGGTGAACTGGATGCGCTGAAACGAGGTGTCGAGTGCCGAGGCCAGTGTGTTGATCGTCAGGGTCTTGGCCAGCCCCGGAACCCCTTCGAGCAGCACGTGGCCATTCGACAGCATGCCGATGATCAGCCGGTCGATCAGATAGTCCTGACCTACGATCACCTTGCCGATTTCGGCCTTGAGAGTGGAGACGAATGCGCTCTGTTCGCGCACCTTCTGGTTGATGACTTCGATTCCCGCCATGGTTCATGCTCCTTTATAATTCGATGCGATTAATGACCGCGAAAATTAACCCGCGTTCAAAATTCATATATTGAGTTGCCGCAAGGCTTCGTAAACCACGATCGCTGCGCAATTTGACAAATTCAGCGACCGCACGCAATCGAGCTTGATAGGGATGTTGCAGACATTTTCCGGATGCTTTTCAAGCAGCTTGTCGGGCAGTCCAACGGTCTCGTTTCCAAACACGAGGTAGTCGCCGGGCGCATAGGCCATCTCGAAAAAACTGCGTTGCCCGGCCGTGCTGAACAAGATCTTGCGGCCGGTTGGATTGCGCTCAAAAAAGGCGTCGATGTCGGGGTAGGTGTGCAGGTCAACGGATTCCCAATAGTCGAGTCCCGCGCGTCGCAGCTGTTTTTCGGAGAGGTCGAAGCCGAGCGGTTCAACCAGATGCAGTGCACTGCCCGTCGCCGCGCAGAGCCGGGCGATATTGCCCGTGTTTGGCGGGATCGAGGGCTCGACCAGTACAATATTAAGCGGACGCTCCGGCCAATCGAAATCCAGCTCGATCCGCTTGCGCTCGGAATATCTCATCTGTTCGTTCTTTTTCATGAACGGCACAGGATAGCCGCAGCGCACGGACGTGTGAAATGAAAACCGGCTAGAATCCGGCCGTGTAGGTAAAGAATCCGGCGACGCCGGTCAGCTCGGAGCGTCCGCCGACCTCGCTGAAGTCGACATCGGACCACATGCTTCGTGCGCCCAGGCCAAGCATGCCTTTTTCATGGACCCGGAATTCGATGCCGGCCCGGGCATAGGCTCCCACGCCCCATGCGGACTCATAATTGTTGTAGGTGCCGCCGCCGGCACCGGTTTCCTCGCGGTCGGAGCGGTAGTCGACATAGAGCACAAGGGGTCCACCTCCGCCATAGATGCGCACCTTCCTGTCCGCATCAATAAAGAGACTGGCATAGACCCCGCCGGCGAGGTCGAACATCCACAGGGAAGTCTCGATGCTGACACGCAGTCCGCTCCCGCCGAGGGAGAGATAATTGAGCTTGTCGAAACGGAATCCGAGCAGGAAAGAGCACTCCAAGCCATATTGGAAGCGGTCACCCCTCGGAAGTGTAGTCCAGGCACCGCCAACCTGCGGAAGCGTCGAAAACTCGATCAGTGCCGGATCGCCGTTGCCGCTCGTGTCTTCGATTCTGAAATCTTCAAAATCGACGACGCCGAGCAATCCCTGCGCGGTGTAGTTTTCATCCCAAAAATCATACGTATGCTGTGCCCCGGCCGCGAATGCCGCCAGCAGTCCGATCAATGCAATGTATGTGCGTTTCATGGAATCGGTTTGCGTTTACTTCGGCAATTGATCGGGCAGGGGCGGCGCGGGTTTCCAGTCGCCCTGCTCATCCTTTACGAAGATGATGATCATTTCTCCGGCATGCCCGTTGTCTCTGTAGCCGAGTCGGAAGGTGGTCGGCTCGTTATAGTCGTTGCTGGTGTCGCGGTTTTCGGCGCTGATGGCCCGTACACCCGCATACTGGCGCTCAAAGACGCGCATCGCGCGGTCTGGATTGGGCCTGACCTTAAGCAGCAGGGATTCCGCCTTGGGATCATCCATGCTTTGCAACGCGTTGTAGAAGGGGGAATTCGAGAGTTGCTCGCCCGCCTTTATTTTTTGGCCAAGCACGCGCATGAGCGGATTGAGTGCGCGCTTGTCACCCATTTCCCCGAGGATTCCAGCCGCATTTCCGGCAATCAGATCATTACGGTCTTCGAGCGCGGCAATCAGCGGAAAGGCGGCCTTGGAGCCGGCGGCCAGCAGCTTTTCCTTTGCCATCTGCCGGTTGGCCTCCCCGCGGAAGCGGTCGATTTTCTTTTTGATGACCGGCATGCCGAATTCATCGACGTCGGGCTGTTTGGGCGGCGGCATGGTC
>JABDQT010000150.1 GCA_013042165.1 Kiritimatiellales bacterium
ATATTCATCGCTGCCGCAGAATAGATATACATGGTCCGCCATGAAACAGTTCCTCTTCCAATCCGGGGAACATATGGTTTAATGTCGAAGTTTGAAACAGAAAACCTCTCAGGGCTTTCCCCGGAAAAATGATTATGGACAAAATCATTCATCGGGCAGTTGTTGGAAAAATCATTTTGGGAGAAATGGTATGAATAAAACAATCTGGGCGCCGTGGCGCATCGAATATATTCTCAGCAACAAGGAGGGCGGCTGCTTCCTGTGCAGCATGCTCAAGGAACGGAATGACCGCGACAATCTGATCCTGAAGCGCGGCAAAAGCTGCTTCGTCCTGATGAACCGTTATCCCTATACCGGCGGCCATCTCATGGTGGCCCCCTACCGTCATCTGGAGCACCTCAAGGATATGACACCCGAAGAACGGGTTGAGTTGACCGATCTTTCCATCGAGGCCGTAGAAATCCTGAAAGCCGAACTCAACCCCGACGGGCTGAATCTCGGCTACAATCTCGGGGAAGCAGCCGGTGCCGGCCTGAAGGATCATATCCACCAGCACATTGTGCCGCGCTGGACCGGCGACACCAACTTCATGCCGGTGCTCTCCGATACCCGTGTCATGCCGCAGGCGCTGATGGAGCAGTATGACGCGCTCCATCCCCTCTTCAACTGATTGCCGCATTCCGGGCACAGAAAACATGCGGGTCAGGTTCACTGATACCGTCCTTGTATGGCTATGGAATAGTTTGACAGCGGGCTGACGACACTTAGAATACGAGTGAAGGAGGCCATACAATGGCATTTAATCAAACCAGAGAGATACTCGATCATGCGCGGGACTTTCACCGCCGACTGAGCCGGTTCTATACCGAACTTCAGGACCTCACCCAGGATTCCGAAACGCGTAACCTGCTGAATACCCTGATCGCCCACGAAAATGTGCTTGAGGGCCGCTTGAAGGAATATGAGGATGGAGTTTCATCCAACATCCTCGATACCTTCTTCAAATACATGGTGGATGGCACCGATTCATATTTTTCGGCTTATGAAGTGCCCGATCAGGTTGATTCCAAATATGTCATTGAAGCGGCGCGGTATTTTGATGACTGCCTGAGCGGCTACTACCGCGAAATGGCTCGCAAGGCCCTGTCGGAAAAGGTGCGCGAAATACTGTTTAATCTCATGAACCTGGAGATGCGCGAACAGATGAGCTTGAGCAAGCGGGTTCTGGAACTCAACTCCAGTTACTACGCGCACGGTTGATTGTGAGGGCTCAGACCGCGGCGATGCGGAGGCGCTCGTCCGCCGCCGAGCGCAGCCCCGCGAAGGCATCCTTGTCTTTCGAAAGGTTTATGCCATAGGCCGGAACCATTTCAGCCAGTTGCGTTTCCCATTCCGCTGATGCCATTTTATCGGGGAAGCATTTTCCCAGGACCTGAAGAATGATCGAGACAGCCGTCGACGCACCCGGCGATGCACCGAGAACCGCCGCAAGCGATCCATCGTCTGCCGCAACGACTTCGGTTCCGAATTGAAGCCTGCCGGTGCGTTTTGGATCCTTTTTGATGATCTGCACCCGCTGCCCTGCGGTGATCAAATTCCAGTCCTCATTGATCGCCGCAGGAAAAAATTCACGCAGCATGTCACAGCGGTCGTTATGGTTCTTCCGGCACTCATTGATCAGGTATTTCGTTAAAGGCACATTGTCTCGGCCGGCCGCCAGCATGGGCAGGAGATTATCGGGCCGGACTGATTTGAACAGGTCGAGGTTGGAGCCTGTTTTCAGATACTTTGGCGAAAATCCGGCATACGGGCCGAACAAAAGCGACTTTTTGCCGCTGATCATGCGCGTGTCGAGATGCGGCACCGACATGGGCGGTGCGCCGACCGCCGCCTTGCCGTAGACCTTCGCCTGATGCCGCTCCACGATAGCGGGGTTGCTGCAAACCAGAAACTGCCCGCTGACCGGAAAGCCGCCAAACCCTTTGCCCTCGGGTATGCCTGACTTCTGAAGCAGCGGCAATGCTCCGCCGCCTGCGCCGATAAAAACAAACCCGGCGGTTATGCTGCCTTTGCCGCCAAGGGCCAGTCTCCACCGACTGCCTTTCTCGCGCCGAATGTTGGCGATACGGGTTCCGAGTGCCAGCTCTACTCCATCCTGCGCGACCAAAAAATCGAAGAGCTTTCGCGTCAGCTCCCCATAGTTTACATCTGTCCCGTTTTCCACTCGGGTTGCAGCCAGCGGCTCACCGGATGCCCTTCCCTGCATCAAAAGCGGCGCCCATTGTTCTATGGCGGCGGGATCCGTGGTGAATTCCATCGCCTCAAACAGATGGCTTTGGATCAGGGCGGCATGACGTCGACCGAGGAATTCCTGATTGTTTGCGCCCCACACAAAACTCATGTGCGGGATGCGGCGGATAAAGTCCTGCGGATCGGATAGCACGCCCTGCTGCACCATAGACCCCCAGAAATGCTTTGAGTTCTCAAACTGCTCATTGATGACGGCCGCCTTGGAAATCTCGATTCGGCCGTCGGCTCCGGCAGGTGTATAATTGAGCTCGCACAGGGCAGCATGGCCGGTGCCCGCATTGTTCAAGGCATGCGAGCTTTCCTGCGCCACGCGCGGCAGGCCTTCGATGATCTGGATGGTCAGTTCCGGGTTGAGCCGCTTGAGCATGACACCCAGCGTCGCGCTCATGATCCCGGCACCAATCAAGACCACATCGGGATTTTCCAAAAGCAT
>JABDQT010000248.1 GCA_013042165.1 Kiritimatiellales bacterium
ACTTGAAAGCCGCTTCGGTTCGTGGGCGATTCCGCATCTGGCGCTCTATCTCATCGGGATCCAGGTGATTGGCGTCATCCTGCTGATGGGCAACTATGTCGACTACAACGACCTCTTCCTGCACGGGAGTTCGGTCATCCATCGCGGCCAGTGGTGGCGACTGCTCTCGTTCATGATGCTGCCGCGAACGATGAGCCCGCTCTGGCTTTTCTTTGCGTTCTATATTTTTTACATGATCGGCAATGCGCTCGAGGAGCATTGGGGCACCTTCAGGTTTAATCTGTTCATCCTGAGTGGATATCTGCTGACCCTATTGACGGCCTTTATCAGTCCCGGGGCGATTATCACCAACACCTATTTTCTCGGATGTGCCTTCCTGGCGTTCGCCACCCTCTTCCCGCACGTCGAATTCCGGCTGTTTTTTATTCTTCCGGTAAAAGTAAAGTGGCTCGGCTGGTTGACGGTTGTTCTCTATGTGCTGACGCTGTTTGTTGGTGACATTGGGAGCCGTCTCGGTGTATTGGCCGCCTTTGCGAACTATCTGATTTTCTTTGGAAAGGCTTTCTTCCTCAACTTCAAGGCCGAGACCCGCCGCAAGGCATTCGTGGCCGAGCGGGTCGAAGCGGCGGCCCAGCCGCTGCACGTCTGCTCCGAATGCGGCGTTTCCGATAAGAGCGATGAGGCCATGCACTTCCGCTATTGCTCCACCTGCGGCAAGTGCTACTGCGAAGAGCACATTGGCCATCATGCGCATTAACAACAGGAATGGATGAAAGCCGCTATGGATACATTGATTAATCAGGCCGTGGTGTTTACAAAACCCTTGCATCATCTGGGCATCTCGCTGACCCCCGACGAGCTGGCCGGGCAAACCGTCAGCTTTCTTTCCGAGCGCGGCTTCCGGGTGGCGTATTCGAAGAAAGTCACGGGCCCCGAGCTGGCCGAGCGGGAGATCATCCGGCAGCACTACCTGATCTACAGCAAGGCCTCCTATGGAGACATACTGATCACCGACGAGGGCAGGGCGCGTTTTCGCGAGGCCTTTGAAAAGGAGTGGGACGACGAAGTTGAAGCCCGGCGCATCATGGGTAATCCGCAGTTGATAGAGTACAAGGATATCGATGTGCACAAGCTGTTCAGTCTCTGGAATGCGCAGTTTGGCGGCGGGCACACGCGAAAGATTCAGGATGGTGTCATCATCGCCCGAATCGAGGAGCTGGACTGCTACTGCATCAACGCCTTCTATCCCGCGATGGAGGAAAACTTCTATCATCCGGCCACGGAGATTGATTACTACGTGGTTGAATTTGATCCCGCACAGCTTTCATGGGAGCAGTTCCGCAAGAACATCCTCGGCTCCACCGACGCCAGCAAGGCCGATCCCGACAGCTTCCGGGGACAGCTGTATGCTCAATATCCGGTCAGCTTCCCCGGTCGCGACAACTTTGTGCACGGCAGCGCCGGAGCCTTCGAGGGATTTGTGGAGCGCGTGATCCATGAACCCGATGTTGTCATGACCGCCGGTCCGATCGGGCAGTATCTGGCCGGGCGGGGCGTCACGCTCGACTCCTTCGCTGACTGGAAAGCCCGCCAATCCATCTCCGCCCTCGGTCAGCTGTTTGACGACACCGAAGAACAAAACACCGCCGACGTTATCCAGACGTTGGATCTCGTTCATTTTTAGCTGTAATACCCGTAAAACTTCTCAGCAGTCTCTTTTCGGCTCATAGAGCTGGCAATCCGGTTCAAGAGAACCATACGACAGCTGACTTGTGAATTGCTCCAAGCCCTAAATAGTCGCTATTGATATTGGATTTACTCAAACGGAGACGGTTTACTCAGATGATAAAGACGCATTCGTGAATACAACAAAGGAGATACAGCCAATGAAGAAAATGATGAGTATTGTCGCAGTTGCGTTGTTTGTGATGGGTATGACCGGTTGCTGTGCCTTGAAGAAGGGCGCTGCATGTTGCGGTTCATGTGGTGGTGGCGAAGCGAAAGCTGAATGCTGCGGTACAGGCGGCGAATGCTGTAAATAAACAGCTGAACCATCTCTAACGAGATCGAAAAGCCCCGCTGACGGCGGGGCTTTTTTCTGTGTGTAGTGCGTGCTGCTGCGAAGGCGGATGAAAAAGTGCCGGGGACTCTGTAACGTAGACGCGACGCCCTCGTCGCGTTATTCCCGCATAGGCTCTTCATCACGCGAAGCACGACGAGGGCGTCGAGTCTACTTCACGCTCCCTTCGAGACGCAAAGCGAGGCCTGAGGAACGAAAGCAGTGACCGGAGGGAACGGCAACCATGCGTTTCACCTCAGGCTTTTAGAAATCGACGATGTTGGAGATGTAGGCTTCCAGCTCGGCGATCGGCAGACGGATCTGCTCCATCGTATCGCGGTCGCGAATGGTGACGCAGTCATCCTTTTCGATGGTCTCGAAATCGACGGTAACGCAGAGCGGGGTGCCGATTTCGTCCTGGCGGCGATAGCGCCGGCCGATGGCTCCGGTCTGGTCGTAGAAACATTTCCAGCGTTTGGACAGCTGCTCGTATAGCCCGCGTGCCTTGCCGACGAGCTCTTCCTTGTTCTTGACCAGCGGCAGTACGGCCACCTTGTAGGGGGCAATGCACGGCGCAAAACCCAGTACCGTACGGGCTTCATGACCTTCCGGAGCGCGCTTTGCTCCGACTTCGGCCGTGGTTACTTCACCGGTCTCTTTGTTGATCCACTCTTCGCGATAGGCTTCGCAAAGCAACGCCAGTGCAATGCGGTCGACACCGGCGGAGGGTTCGATGACGTGCGGAATGAAGGTCTCGTTTGTTTCAGGGTCCTTATACTCCAGCTTCTTGCCGCTTGTGTTCTGATGCTGTGTGAGGTCGAAGTTGCCGCGGGCAGCGATACCTTCGAGTTCCTGTGTGCCAAAGGGAAAGTCATACATGATGTCGGTGCAGGCGCTGGCATAGTGGGCGAGGGCGTCGCCTTCATGGATATCCCGGTGCATGCGGCCTTCCGGCAGCCCGACCTTTTCGTACCACTTCAGGCGCTCGGTCACCCAGTATTCGTGTTGCTCGTCGTCCGTGCCGGGTTTGATAAAAAATTCGAGTTCCATCTGTTCGAATTCGCGCGAGCGGAAGGTGTAGTTCCGCGGATTGATCTCATTGCGGAACGCCTTGCCGATCTGCGCGATACCGAAGGGGATTTTGTTGCGGATGGTGGATTGCACATTGCCGAACTGGGCGAAGATGCCCTGAGCGGTTTCAGGACGGAGGTAGGCGACGTTGGAGCTTTCCTCGACGGGGCCGACGTAGGTCTTGAACATCAGGTTGAACGCGCGCGGTTCAGTGAGGGTGCCGGGTTCATTGGTGTCGGGGCCGACGAGCTTGTCGTAGGCTTCGAGCGGAATGTCGAGCAGGGCGACCTGTTCGTATTCTGCGGCATCGCCCTTGGCGATCTTCTTCACTTTCTTTTCGGCCGGGGCGGGTGCGCCTTCATGAAAAGCAAACATGAGCGCGGCATCGTCGGATGTGTGCTTGAGCACGAAAATCTGGTCGGCGCGGTAGCGGCCCTTGGTTTCACGGCAGTCGAGCATGGGATCCTTGAAGTTGCCGACGTGGCCGGAGGCTTCCCATACGCGCGGATGCATGATAATCGAGCTGTCGAGGCCGACCACATCTTCGCGCAGCTGCGTCATCGATTTCCACCAGCAGGCCTTGATGTTGCGCTTGAGTTCAACGCCCAGCGGACCGTAGTCCCAAAAGCCGTTGATGCCGCCGTAAATCTCTGACGTCTGGAAGATAAAACCACGCCGTTTGCAGAGGCTGACAAGGGCGTCCATTGTTACATGATAGTCGTTTGCTTTCATAAGACGGGCGAGAATGCCGAAGGGGGTGAATACGGTCAAGAATGAAGGGGATTTCTTTCATTCCTCTTGATAGGAATTGCTTTCCCGGTTTTTAGTCTGTGAAATCGTCGGGATGTGTGGATAGAGTGTTCGGCAATGAAGGATTCGACATACAAAAGATCCATTCCCGTGGCGGCAGTAGCCAGCGTTGTTCTATTGATTCTGGGGCTGGTTGAGCTTTTCGTGATCATGGGCGGGCTGACCCTCAGGACGGCCACCGTCAGGCAGGTTGTGCCGTGGGCCTACGAACCCTACCTGAAGCTGGTAGGGGAGCATCCCGATTCGCTGTCGAAATGGGCGGTTACGGAGCCGCAGGAAAAGAACGTCAAATCCAAGCCCGCATCATCCATTACCTCCTTCGCCGGCTTCCGGCCGGAGCAGATTCCAGTCACGCTCGAAAACGTGGAAAAACGGCCGGCAGTGGTGCCGCAGGAAAAACCATCCATCGCTCCCGCACCGACCAACAAGCCTTCCAAACCGGAACAGAGCGACGTGCCCGTGGGATAGCATCATATCATCCATGCTTAAAGAGTGTCGCTGATCTTCCTATCTAGCGCTTCCTTTAACGCCAATATCAAAGGACTGACCCCTAGCTTTAGCCAGACCCTATGGCTGACTCCGGATTTCAACGTTTGACATATCGGCCGACGTTTAACGGAGTCAACTCAAACTTCTGGTTCATCGATTTTTTCAATC
>JABDQT010000250.1 GCA_013042165.1 Kiritimatiellales bacterium
CAAGAAACCTCTTTCGGCTCGTAGAGCCGACCCTACACTATCGCCCTGTTGTAGCGTTGGCTCTATGAGCCAAGCCTTTTGCGCAGCTCGGTGGAACTGACATCCTCACGGAACACGGCTTCAGGGATCGGAATAAAAAGATCTTCGAAACCGGCGGGAACGCCCATGTACCCGAGCCCCTGAAACGATCCGTTGTAAAGGCGTCCGGCGACGACGAAACGGGTTCCCAGCTCACGGAAGCGCTCGAGCATGCCGGGAACATCGGCGTGATAGTCGGGACTCAGCAGGCGAACCACCGTGTCGTAGCCCAATGCAAACCATGCCCCCGGAAAGAGCTCGGCTTTTTCGACAAAGGTCGAGGCGCAGGTGACGACGGCGCAATAGCGGCCCTTCAGCTGCAGCAGCCTTCGTTCGACTTCCACGATATCCAGCGGAGGCTTGTCCACATTGGTGATCGAGAGCTCCAGCAAACCTTCCCTGCCGGACACCTTTTCCGCAGCAAGCAATAAACCTTCGTGGCCCCGATGCAATGGATTGAACGATCCGGGCAGCAGTATCGCATCGGCGGGCAGCACATCGCTTCCAACGATAATATAAGGAATCCTGCCGGCGATCAGCTCGTCCAACGTATCTTTCACGATTCAGCCACCCCTGTAAAACGAGCGATGGTTTCGAGAAACGCTTGGCTCAGCTCCTCCTCCTGCTCTGCCCGGGTACCGGTTTTAAATTCGATTTTATGAACCTTCTGTTTATTTCGGGCCTGAATGCAAATATACGCCCGGTCTTCCCCTTTTCGGTCGCGGTTGGTTTGCAGTGCGGCCGTGCAGGCAATTCCAAGAATCGGACATTCGCTATCGTCGCCAAGGGAACACATCACGGCGCGTTCGAATGCGCGGCCGGCCATCGTAACGGCGGCATCCTCGGAGCAAAACTGACCGAGGGCTTCCCCGAGATAGTCCGTCATCGCCCGGTTACAGTATGGAATCTGGACTTCGCAGACGAAGCGCGATGCCCCCGGATGCGATAACAGCGCATGGATCGAGCCCGATCCGCCGCCCGACAGGACAATGCATGCTTTATAGCCGCTGGACTGAATGGCCTCGATCAGGTTTTCCTGCTCCCTGTTCATGACATGAGAATGCCGGAATCCTTCCGCGATGGAAAGTTCCGGCATCGGCGATTTTCGGTTTGCAGAAGAGCTAGTCTTCGACGACGACCACTTCGCTGATCACAATCGCCTCCTGCGGCACGTTCTGGTGAGGACCGGCGTTGGAGGTGGGGACATCCTTGATTTCGTTGACCACATCCATGCCTTCAACAACTTGACCGAACACGCAGTAGCCCCAGCCATCCTGACCGGGGTGGTCGAGAAAGGTGTTGTCGTTGAGATTGATAAAGAACTGAGCACTCGCGCTGTGCGGAGCGGCCGTACGCGCCATGGCGATGCTGCCCACAACATTCTTCAGCCCGTTCGCGGCCTCGTTCTTGACTGTCCGGGGCGCGGGCTTCTGATTCATGTTCGCATCAAAACCGCCGCCCTGCACCATGAAGCCATTGATGACGCGATGGAAGATGGTTCCGCTATAGTGGCCGGATGCGACATAACTCAGGAAGTTTTCGACGGTTTCGGGCGCCTTTTCCTTATCGAGTTCGATTTTAATGTCCCCTTTGGTTGTTTTCATCAAGATCATTACGGTTGTCCTTTCCTCTGCTTTTGGTTCCTCGGTTTGTGTCGGAGATGATGCCGGCTTTTCAGCTTCCACTGCGGTCGGCCTGGCCATTCCCGGCATGCCGGGTTCACTCGACTTTTCCACCACCGATGCCTGCGTTCCGGTTTGGCAGCCCAGCAACAGCACCGTCAGCATAATAAAACGTCTCATAGTCATTCTCCTGTGATCATTTCGAAAAGTGGAACGTATTGATCCGGCCAAGGCTTGTCGATCACTTTGAGGCTCATTTTCGAAAATCACATCCGTGAATGGCAGCATCCTCATTGCACCGGAATACTCCAGCCAACCGCGCTATCCGGATGACTAAAAACTTGGCCTCGGGGTATGCAAGCCGTATGGTTCTGCGGAATCGTAAACGAGCGGACTTATGTCGGACACCAACCGTATCAAGGAGCGGATCAACTTCTGCGTCAAAGGCGAGCTTTGGGAACAGATCCCCAAGTTTTACGAAGAGCTGCATCCGGCCGACATTGCCGAAGTCATCAACCGCGCCCCCGCCAGCGCACACAACAAGCTTTTCGATCTGGTTGACGAGGAAATCAAGCCGGATGTCCTGGCTGAGCTCGACGACCAAACCGAGGCCGATATTCTTGAAGAGCTGACCGACGAGGAGATCTCGGACATCGTCGAAGAAATGGCTCCGGACGATGCCGCCGACGTGCTGGGTGAACTGGAGGATGAACGCAGTGCTGACATTCTCAACCTGATGGAGGACGAGGAGTCGGAGGAAGTCCGTGAACTGCTGCAATATGGCGAAGATACCGCCGGCGGCATCATGACCACCGACTTTGTGTCCGCACCCGCCACCATGACCGCCCAGGAAGCACTTGAGCATATTGGCAGCATGGAGCTGGATGAACCCTTCTATAATGCCTATGTCGTCGACACAGAAGGTCGGCTGACCGGCTATGTCCAGTTATGGGAGCTCCTCAAGCAAGACAACCGAAACCGATTGATTGACGAACTGGCCGACAAGGAAACCATCTTCGTTCATACCGACACCGACCAGGAGGAGGTTGCGCGACTCACTTCCAAATACGATCTGAGCTCATTGCCGGTGCTGGATTGGCAGAATAAACTGGTGGGACGGATCACGGTTGACGATATCATGGACGTCATCGAAGAAGAGGCCTCGGAAGACATTTTCAAGCTGGCCGGATCCAGCGACTCCGAGCTCGAAGACACCTCGCCGCTGCAGGCCTGCAAGGCGCGTCTGCCGTGGCTGCTCATCACCCTCGGCACCGGTTTCATCAGCAGCCTTATTCTGAAAAGCTTTATGACCCATCTCGGGGTCGCGGAAATTGTGGCGTTGAGTTTCTTTGTTCCGATCATCATGGCCATGGGCGGCAATACCGGGATCCAATCTTCTACCTTGATCATCCGTGGTATCGCACTCGGGGCCAGCCACAGCCGGCGCATCTTCAAGATCATTACACACGAAATTATCGCCGGAGCGACGATGGGAATCATCTGCGGCACCACCATCGGCCTCTGGGCCCGATACGTGATCGCCCATGACGGATCCGCAACGATTGCCCCGACCTATCTGGCCCTGACGGTAGGGATCGCCCTGTTCAGCGCCATGGCCTTCGCGGCCGTGTTCGGGGCGTTGGTGCCCGTACTGCTCAATCGCGCCCGGATCGATCCCGCCGTGGCGTCCGGCCCTTTTGTCTCTGCATCCAACGATATTTTTGCCCTGCTGATCTACTATGGAGTCACCCTCCTCATGATCGGCATGACCCACCTGACCTGACCCATGATCGTACAAGCCACAGCCATTCCCCTTGCGATATATCCCTGGTCCAGCACATCGCGCATCGTGCACTGGCTGACCCACCATCAGGGAAAAGTGTCGACCCTGCTGAAAGGTGCGCTCCGCCCGAAAAGCCCCTTTCTAGGCGAGTATGAATTGTTCAGCACCAGCGAGCTGCTCTACTTTGCAAAGCCCGCCAAGACCCTCTACACGGGAAAGGAATGTGCGCTCCTTCACCGGCGCGAAACCTTCCGTACCAACTGGCGCGCCATGCAGACCGCATCCTACATCACCAGCCTGTTTAACCGCACCACCCCCGAAGAGGCGCACCAGCCCGAGCTGTTCGTGCTCTGCGAAGAACTGCTGGATCTTGCCGAGGAATATGGACAGCACCCGCAATACCTGCTGTGGGCCGAGTTCCGGTTTTGCGAATATCACGGCCATGCTCCGAGTCTGGGGCATTGTGTCCTGTGCGCATCAGATAAGGAGTTGCGCTTCTGTGCCGGTCAGGGCGGAGTGGTGTGCATGCAATGCGCCCGGGCCCGAAAACTCCCTATCCTTGAATGTCCGCCCGATGTGCTCGCCATCCTGCGCGCCTGGCAAAAGGCCCGCCAGCCCGGCCCCGTCGTCAACACCCGCCTGACCGCGCGACAGCTCACCGCACTCAACGCCATCGCCGGAACCTTCATGATGTACCACTTCCACCTCCACCCCGAATACCGCAACGCGGCCCTCGCAGCAGCATGAAGCAAAAAAAGAAAATCGCTTTCATTCATCGCTACGGACTCGAAGGCTGGATCTGCTGCGGCGGCCATGCCGTTCCGGGGATTATTGATACGCTGTCGAAGGATGCCGAAATCCATTTCTATGGACCCAAAACCACGGAAGAGAGGAATTCCTCCCTGCGGGCCAATCTCGTGGTGCACGAGCTGCCCTACACCTGGAACCGCGCCAACCCCAACGACAAAATCACCAAAACCATCCCCTGGTATTTTTGGCTTCCGATCATCGCACTGCGCTGCCGTCTCAACGGAACCCGCCTGATCTGGAACGATGAAACCGTTCCCTTTACTGCACCTATCCTCCGGGTATTCTTCGGTCGCAACATCGTCATCACCGTGATGGACTTCTTTGCCCGCATCTACACGGACAAACACCCCCGGCTGCATGCATTGCGCGACCTGGTTGAACGTATCGACTTTGCATCCTGGAAAAAACTGCCCCTGATCTTTACAAAGGTGCTCTACACACAGGAATTCCTGGCCGAACATGGCGTACCCAAAGAGGTCATGCACCTCTACCGTAATCCCGTCGACCACACCAAATTCCACCCGGTCGACGAAGTGACTCGGCAAGAGACCCGGAACAAGCTGGGATTCGCCGACACCGATATCGTGCTGAGCCATCACGGCATCCTGCACCCCAACAAGGGCAACGACTGGATTCTTCATCGGCTGGCCGAACTGAAAGAGGATCTGCCCAACCTTCGATACCTTTTGATAGGTGACGGCCCGGAAATGGGAAACCTCCAGCAGCTGGCCTCCAGACTCGGGATTATCGACCGCGTCGTCTTCACCGGCTGGCTGCCCTCGGAACGGGATTTAAACAACGCCCTCGCCTCGTCCGACATCGGCCTGGTTATGCGCATTGGCCAGGAAACCGACCACTTCCACATGACCGATACGCTCGCCCATGAAATGGCCTGCGGAAAGCCCATCCTCGCCGTCAATCTAAAGGGCATTGCCGAAGTCATTCATGACGACGAGAATGGGGCGCTGTTTTCAGGGAGCGCCCCACTGGAGTTCTGCTCCAAAATCAAGCCGCTCTACCAATCCGGCGAACTACGCATATCGCTGGGAAAAGCAGCTTTGGACTTGAGTAAGGATATATGCTCCATTGCTCTGTGCTCCGACCAGATTTCTGGTTTGCTGGCGACGAAGATCAACCCGGGCAACCAGCCATGAATACGCACAAGGAAACCATGCCGCCAACCCCGGCCCCCGTATTGATCTCCGTGTATGACCGCTGGCAACACCTCGAGGCATGCATTGAAGCTCTCAAAAAGAATCCGGAGGCCAAGGAAACCACACTCTACATGGTGTCGGATGGTTGGCAGCACGAGGGGCACAGGGAATCCATCGAAAAAGTGCGCGCGTATATCCTCTCCATCAGCGGCTTCAAGGAAGTGCGCACAAGGTTCCGCGAAAGCAACTGGGGCATGCGCGCGTCAGCCATGGACGCTTTTGAGTGGGTCTTTTCGGAGCATGACCGACTCATTCGCATGGAAGATGACATCATCTGTTCGCCCGTCTATCTGCAATTCATGAATGAGGCTCTGGATACATATGATGCAGATCATAGAATATTCTGTATCTGCGCCCATACGCATCCGAAATTCCAGCCGCCGCGCAACTACCCTCATGAGGTTTACCTGTGGCAAACATTCTCCCCTTGGGGATTTGCGATGTGGAAAAGCCGGTGGATGGAGTTTATTTCGAATACCGAGTCAGAGCTAGAACACCTGAAAGACCGCTCCGTATGGAGGAAATTCCAGAAAGTCCGGCCGCGCATGGCGACTCAGAAAATGTATCTCCAGGGTAAAATACATAATGACGGTCGCTTGAACCTACACATTTTCCTGAATGCCCAGTATTCCGTTTTTCCGACGCGCAACTTAACGGTAAACGCGGGCATGGATGGCTCCGGCACGAACTGCGGCCTTGGATGGACCTACCCCCAGCAAATACTCACGGACATCCCGATTCGCATTGCTCCTGATATTCAACCATCGAAGAAAATAAACAGGAATTTATACCGTATCCATTTTTCAGTCGTTAACCATTTCATTGGAAATGCCCTGCATACTATTGGGCTTTTCGATCCTCTATATAGATGCTATCAAAAGATCCTTTGCTTAAAGAAGCCAAGGTAAGGAAACCAGCATGAGTTCCATAGACCGCACACTGCACGTTGGTGCTCCAAACATTGGAGACCGGGAGAGCTTTCATCACTATGTGGATGAAATTTTTGACCGACGCTGGTTGACCAACCGCGGCGAGCTGGTTCAGGAATTCGAACAAAAGCTGGCGGACTATCTTGGGGTTAAACATTGCATTACCATGTGCAACGGCACCGTGGCCTTGGAAATCGCTATTCGCGCCCTCGACTTAAAGGGTGAAGTCATCATCCCCTCACTCACTTTCATAGCCACAGCGCATGCGCTCCAATGGCAGGAAATCACACCGGTGTTCTGCGATATCGACCGGGAGACCTACTGCATGGATCCTGCAGAAGTCGAGAAACACATCACCCCGAAGACCACAGCAATCATGGGTGTGCACCTCTACAGCCGGCCGTGTGACGTCGAAGCACTGCAGGCGGTCGCCGACAAACACGGCCTTAAGCTTCTGTTTGATGCCGCCCACGCATTTGGTTGCTCCCATAAAGGCACCATGATTGGTAATTTTGGTGAGTGTGAGGTGTTTAGTTTCCATGCCACGAAATTCTTCAACACCTTCGAAGGCGGAGCTATCACGACCAACAACGATGCCCTGGCCGATAAGATTCGACTGATGCAAAACTTCGGCTTCGAGCGCATGGACAAGGTGGTCTACATCGGGACCAACGGAAAAATGAATGAAATATGCGCAGCCATGGGTCTTACCAACCTGAAAGATCTCTGCGAATTCCTGCAAATCAACAAACGCAATTACGAAGCTTACAAAGAAGGTTTTCAAAATATCTCCGGCCTTAAACTGATCGAATTCGATGAGTCCGAGCATTGTAACCGGCAATACATCGTCGTAGAGGTGCTTGATGAATATCCCCTAAGCCGCGACAAGTTGATGGAAAAACTCCACGCCCAGAATATTCGTGTCCGCCGCTATTTCTGGCCCGGCTGTCATCGCATGGAACCCTATAAATCCCTTCAGCCGAACGCCGGAATGATGCTTCCCGTCACAGAAACAATCGCTGACCGGATCCTTGTATTTCCGACCGGCACTGCCATAGACACAAACATGGTCAGCAAAATCATGGCGGAGTGCAAATGAAGCTGGCCATCATGCAGCCTTACTTTTTTCCGTACATCGGATATTTTTCCCTGCTGGAATATGCCGATGAATTTATTTTATTCGACACCGCCCAGTATGATCGGAAAGGCTGGATGAACCGCAATCGCGTTTTGAAACCAACCGACGGCTGGCAATATATTCGGGCCGGCGTGGTCAAGCCTGCGTTCCGCGCGACCATCAAAGATGTTCAAGTTGCGCAGGATGATTGGCAGCACGTACTTTTCCGGCAGCTGGAGCATTACAAAACCGCACCATACTATGCCCAGGCTATTGCCTGCATCGAAGCCGGTGTAAAAAAACCGGCCACGACCCTGACCCATCTGAACAAACAAACTTTGGAGGCTGTGCGGGATTATCTGGATATACACTGTCCTATACGCATATTTTCCGAGATGGGGCTTGAACTGGGTCCGGTCGAACATGCCGGGCAATGGGCGCTGCGCATTACCGAAGCCGTTGGCGGGGGCGAATACGTCAACCCGCCTGGTGCCGCCAGGGAAATTTTTGACCCGCAGGATTTCAACGAGGCGGGCATCAAGCTGGTCATTCTTGAAAACCGGTTGCCGGCATATGACCAACACCGGCCGTCTTTTGAGAACGGCCTGTCCATTATTGACCTGATGATGTTTTGCGCTAAAGACGAAATCAAGGCCATGTTGAATGAGTTCAAAACGGAAGAGGCTTAAGAGGTGATTACTAAAGCTCCACAGGAAATCGGACAGTTTCGACAACGCATACAGTATATGCGGGCCGCCCGTATCGGCTTCCGGACCATACTGGAGCATCTTGGTTTTGGTCCGCAAGATACCATCCTGCTGCCCGCATACATCGGCATCACGGAACGTGAAGGTTCCGGTGTTATGGATCCGGTGGAAGCGGTTCGTGCCAAGACTGATTTTTATCCGGTTGATGAACGACTGGCGGGCGACGTGGATGTCATTCGTACCCGACTTTCGTCCGGAGACATCAAGGCATTGTTGGTAATTCATTATTTTGGAATCGTCCAGAACAACATGGTTCTTCTCCGCGACCTGTGCGCCCAATACAACGTAGTACTGATTGAGGACTGCGCACACTCATGGTGTTCGTCGTTGGATGGCGTAGCACTGGGCGACTATGGCGAATATTGTTTTGGATCCATCCATAAATATCTGGCCGCCCGTGACGGTGGTTTTATTAAATGGCACGACGATGTCGAACTGACATGCAACCTGGCAGAAGATGAACAAATTTCACTGGAGTCACTCATTGATTTTGCGTCTGCGGATTACCCGAATATTGCAGCCACCCGGCTCGAAAACTATCGGCACCTGACCAACCATCTGTTACCTCTGAAAGGTATTGAGGTGATGTATCCCGAGCTCGCACCGGGCATCGTTCCGCTGAACCTTCCCCTGCTCGTTACAGGCATGACC
>JABDQT010000251.1 GCA_013042165.1 Kiritimatiellales bacterium
GGGCAGTACATCATCAAGAACATCATCATCATTTCCGCCGCACTCGTGATTGGCGGCAACCTCGGTGACAGGCCCGGCGACCGAGGCGTTCCGGCACAATAACCGCGGGGCTCGGGATGCGGATCAGAACGTGTGGCTATTTACGTTTTCCAATCTTCCAGTCGAGGGAAAAGCGACCGGGACCGGTAAACAGGAGCAGCGCAAAGGCCACCAGATAAATCAAGGCAGGCTCCTTTGCTCCTTCGGCAGGCATGAACAAGGGGCCTTCCGCATGCACGAGAAGTGCCGCAACGGCCATCGTGAAGATCAGCGGAATCACGGCCACGCGGGTCAGCAGACCCGCGATGACGAATGCCGCGCAAAACACTTCGCAGAAAATTGCGCTGCCCATGCTCAGCTTCGGGCCGATGCCGAGCGGATCGGGAAAGTTGGCGGCGTTCTCGCTAAAAGACATCAGCTTGCCCCAGCCATGGCCGAGCAGCATGAATCCTGCGAAAACAAGCCGGTAGAGAAGCAGTCCCAGCGAAGGGATCAGGTCGGTAACGGGAGTGCCGAACAGTACACGTTTCATGGTGAGCTCCTTTTGTTTGGCGATAAGCGACCCATAACGCATTGCGCAGGATCAGGCAACATGCATTGTGTTCAAAAAAAGCGGGTTGGATACCGGAAAAACTTGTTTTCAGGGCGTGCTGGAATACAATTCTCCGTGGAGAGGAGGTCGAATTATGGACAAGAGTTCGTACGGCCGAAAAGATCGGCTTATGCAGGAAAGGGAGCACGATGTTTACCACTCCCGTGCCAAGCTTCCGGATCCCACCCGATGCTCTCAATGCGGGGTTGTCTACGCAAAGGGTCGCTGGGTGTGGGCCGATGCGCCGGAGGGAGCCAGTTTGACGGTATGTCCCGCATGCCGCCGCATTGCCGACCGGTTTCCAGCCGGCCAAATCGAAATGCGGGGAAGTTTCTTTGCCGGGCACCGAGAGGAAATTCTTAATCTGGTGCGCAATGTGGAGGGCAGGGAGAAGGCCAATCATCCGATGGAGCGCATCATGGCCATAGAGGAACTGCCCGAAGGAGCCGGCATTACGACCACCGGCATTCACCTTGCACGCGGAATCGGATCCGCACTGTCGAGCGCCTATGCCGGCGAGTTGTCCGTCCGATATCTTGACGGCGAAAACTTCGTAAAGATAAGCTGGGTACGTTGAGCGTTTGCAGGATGCAGCACCTGCAAACAGAGGAGGTATATGATGTGTACGGAACCTGATTTTGACCTGCCGGAGGCATTTGTCGATGCCATGAAAAAGTCCGAAGCCCAAGGCGAAGGCGCGGCGCTGACCGTCCGGCTTGCACCGATGGAGCAACAGCTGGTGCAGAAGATTGCCGAACAGACAGGATTTTCCGTCGGGGCCGCGGCTGCGGCATTACTTGGCGAAGGACTCGCCGCCTTTCGTTCTCGTGGAATTGTCTATTGAGCGGCTCCCTTTCAGGAGTCCTGCCACGCAGTCGGGATCAAGCGTCTAGCCGGCAAGGAAGGCGTCGATAATTCCGGCAGTTTCACGGGCGCGCAGGTATCCAAAGCTTTTGTGCGGGTTTGGTTCACCCTTGAAGGCATAATCGTTCTTCACCATGAGATCGATCGCCTTCACCCCGTTTTGATTCGAACCATAATCATCGCGCAGTGTGTGGTCCAATGCGATGGTGTCGCGGCGGTCGGAAATATTGTACCAGTGCGCGGCGACGCATTCGGGGGCCTGGGGCTTGATTAAATCAGGAAGCAATGCTTTCTGGGCCTTGAAGTTGCGGGCAACAATCGGCGGCATTCCCAGCGGGGAGCCCAGCGTGACAAAGGTGTTGATGATTTGTTTTAAGGATGAATCCCACAGCACATCAAGCGCGATAATCGATCCCATGGAGTGGGCCAGAAGCAGGATGTCGTATCCTGCATATTCCCGGAGTACATCCCGCAGTCTCGTCTGTATGGCGGCTTTATTGGAGCAGTCCTGGTTCTGCGGGGTTATACACTCGTGATTGAAATAGGTATTCAGCTCGGAAAAATAACGTTCCATGATTTTCGCACTGGCACCCGGAAACTTTTCGGCCAGGGTTTTCTTCATAAATAATTTATCCAGATGCTCTTCGATGAATCTCAATACCTGCGCATGTACTCGCCGATACTTGCCGGATGGCGGGGCGAATCGTAGTTTCGTGTACGGTTCTCTCAGAAAGTATTCGTCTTCGGGATCGGTAATGGCAGGATCCAGCGGTTGAGTATTGGAAATGTCGGCCCAGTAGACCATCTTGAACGGGATTTGTTGCCGCGGTTTTCCAATCCGTTCCAGCCCTTCATTGATCGCGCTGAGCCACCAGTCGTGAAGCAGCATGGCGTCGGGCTTGTTGCCCAGTCCATGAATGCCGAGAATCACTTTTTTCATTTTGGCCGATCCAGTTGTTGGCGCATCCAGCCAGGCCGGTTGGTAGCAATACCATCCAGGCCACCGGCCACCAGATCGGCTGCGCGGTCGGAATCATCCACGGTCCAGCAATAGCAGTGAAGGCTCTGTTGGTGGCAGGATCGAATGACTCCGGCATCCAGCTGCGGGATATTCTGGAAATTGATCCCGTCGAGCGAATGGCGTCCCGCGGTGCGAAGATTTTTGCGGATCAAACGCCGCCTTTGCCAAGGCATGCTCAGGGGTGAAAAATCGTTCAGCCACAGCACCTCGGCCTCGGGGCAGGCCAGTTTCATGGCGATGACCGTATCCAGATCAAACTCCATCAATACGATCTGCGACATAGGCAGCGGGGATTCCGCCAAAAGTTTTTTCAGCGGCGCCAGCGCAGGCAGGCCGACCTTGATTTCAATGAAGATACGGCGGTCGACAGGAATAAGATCGAGCACCTCGGCCAAGGCGGGAATGCGCGCTTCGTGCCACTTCGGCGATTTCCAGCTTCCCGCATCAAGGGCGTTCAGCTCGGCCAGCCCCATTTCCGCAACGATCCCGTCAGCGCCCGCAACGCGCTCCACCGTTTCATCATGAATCACCACCAGTTTGCCGTCCCGGGAAAGACGGACATCGCACTCGATCGCTTCGGCCCCCTGATCCAGCCCCAGTTGAAAGGCCTCCAGCGTATTTTCCGGCGCATCGGCCGAAGCGCCGCGATGGGCGATAATCTCGGTAGAGCTGCTTGTCATCACTTCTTAATCAACTTTACTCCACCTGATCAATGGCCTTTTCAAGGGCCTCTTCGAGCATTTCGGGCGTGGGTTCCTTGATGTATTTTTCGTCGATGAGGTGCTGGGTAAGGTCGCGGGCTTCGTCGATATCCCTGCCGGCCTGCTCGTAGACTTCGTCCGCGGTCAGGACGACGCGGGCGACGCCTTCTTTCTGTGCCTGCATCGCGGTGGCGACGGCGACATTGCGGAAGGTTTCGGTCTCATCCATCAGCGGGCAGATGTATTCGGTGCTCAGCCCGTTCTTTTCGGCGGTCTCGGCAATCGCATAGGCGGCGGCAATCGCCATCTTGTCGGTAATCTTTTTGGCTTTCACCAGCAGCGCGCCCTTAAGCAGGCCCGGGAAGCAGAGCGAGTTATTGACCTGGTTCGGGAAATCGCCGCGCCCGGTAGCGACGATGTAAGCCCCGGCTTCCTTGGCGGCGTAGGGATAGATTTCCGGCACCGGGTTGGCGCAGACAAACACAATGGCTTTGTCAGCCATTTTTTCGATCCACTCCTTTTTGACCGTATCGGGGCCGGGCTTGGAGAGGGCGATTAGCACATCGGCACCGACCATCGCCTCTTCAATGGAGTTGACCTTGTCGGGATTGGTGCGCTGGCAGAGATCCCACTTTTTATAAAAGGCCTTATCGGCTTCGATATCGGCGCGATCGGTATGCAGCCCGCCCTTGGAGTCGCAGACGATCATTTTCTTTGGATCGCCGCCGGCCTGAATGATCAGGCTGGCGATGGTGGTGTTGGACGCACCGGCACCGAGCATGGCGATCCGGACATCGCCGATCTGCTTGCCGGCCACCTTGAGGGCGTTGATGAGCCCGGCGAGGGTGACGCAGCCGGTTCCCTGGGCATCGTCGTGCCAGACGGGGATGTCGCACGTATCGCGCAGGGTGTCGAGCACTTCAAAGCAGTGGGGCTGGGATATATCCTCGAGATTAACGCCGCCGACGCACGGCTGGAGCATCTTGACAAAGTCGATGATCTTTTTCGGGTCGTGTTCGCCCTGTTCGTTGCGGGAGTCGATGCACAACGCGATGGCATCGACGCCGCCGAGATATTTCATTAGAAACGCCTTTCCTTCCATCACGCCGAGGCCGCCGGAGGGGCCGCAGTCGCCATCGCCCAAAACCCGGGTGGAGTCGGATACGACCGCGATCAGGTTTCCGCGGTTGGAGAGCTCGAACGAGCTGTCTGGATTATCACGGATGGTGGTGGACACTTTGGAGACACCGGGCGTGTACCAGACGTTGAACCAGTTGAAGCCGTAAAGTCCGGCTTTCGGAATCGTCTGCATCTTGCCGCCGTAGAAGCGGTGCATGGTGTCGGCCACCTCCTTGAGGAACAGGGTTTTTCCCTTCGCGATCTGCTCCTTGGTGAAGGATTCGGGGAAAAGGGCGTCGAGGTTTTCAAGTTTCAGGTTTTCGATCTTGGCCATGCGTTTCTCCTTTGAAAAATAAAGTTGAACAATTATGCCTGCCGCCCGGGACAAATCAATCTTCAAACCCGATCCTCCTCGTACTCGCTCTCGAGGCGTTGACCTAAAACGGGCAGGATGGCCGACAACGGGGATGCGGCAGGTAGAAAAACCAACAAAGCGGTTTTAAAATCAGGGTGAATGTTATAGGTATACTAGGTATATAGGTATCACGATGCGCATTCAGAGGGTAATCCGTTATGGGTATTAAACAATCGCTGCTTTCATCGATCGGTCAAAAACTCCTGCTGGCCACTTCCGGGCTGATCATGTTTCTTCTGTTTCTGATTCCGCACATGGGCGGCAACGTGCTGTTTCTTTTCGGGCCGGACATCTTTAATTCCTATGCCCACCACCTGCATCAGCTGGTTCCGATCGTGATCGGTATCGAGATTCTCATGCTCGTTTCCATCTCGATTCATATGATCATGGCGTTCCGTGTCGTATTGGCCAACCGGGCGGCGGCCGATAAGCGGCTCACGCAGAAGTCATCCAAAGAACGCTCGCTGGCCGCAAAGCTGATGCCGATCTCCGGCATCATGATTTTCATCTTCATCGTCAAGCATCTGCTCGACTTCAAATTTTATGAGAAGGCAAAGACGATGCTGCACGGCGTCGAAACCTACGATGTCTATGCCATGGTGCTGGGCCGCTTCCAGGACGATCCGATCCATCTCCTTTTCTATGTCGGATTCATGATCGCGGTCGGGTTCCACTTGAGCCATGCGCTGCAAAGCTCGCTGCAGACCTACGGCCTGTTTGTTCCGCGCGAAGGCAGCCGCATCAAATTGGCCAGCGTGCTCGTCGGCTGGGGTATGGCCGCCACCTTTGCCGTCATTCCAATCGCCGCCTTCATTAAATAATTTTTAAGGATGGAAATATGAAACTCGACGCAAAGATTCCCGACGGCCCGATGGCTGAAAAGTGGACGAACCACAAGTTCAAGGTCAAGCTGGTCAACCCCGCCAACAAGCGCAAGCACAAGGTGATCGTGGTCGGTACGGGACTTGCCGGCGCATCGGCCGCCGCCACGATGGCCGAACTCGGGTACAAGGTGGAAGCCTTCACCTATTCCGACAGTCCGCGACGCGCCCACTCCATCTCTGCGCAGGGCGGCATCAACGCCGCCAAGAACTATCCCAATGACGGCGACTCGATCTATCGGCTCTTCTACGACACCGTCAAGGGCGGTGACTTCCGCTCGCGCGAGGCCAACGTCTATCGACTCGCCGAGGTCAGCAACCAGATCATCGACCATTGCGTCGCTCAGGGCATTCCGTTTGCCCGGGAATACGGCGGCTATCTGGACAACCGCTCCTTCGGCGGTGCGCAGGTGTCCCGCACCTTCTACGCTCGCGGCCAGACCGGCCAGCAGCTGTTGCTCGGGGCCTACGGGGCGCTTGCGAAGGAGATCAAAAAGGGCGGCGTCACGATGCACACCCGCTCGGAAGTCATCGATATCGTCGTCATCGACGGGCAGGCTCGCGGCATCATTGCCCGCGATTTGGTTACCGGTGAACTGAGCCGCCACGAAGCCGACGCGGTCGTACTCGCCACCGGCGGCTACAGCAACGTTTTCTTCCTCTCCACCAACGCCATGAACTGCAACGCCAGCGCGGCGTGGCGCGCCTATAAGAAGGGCGCCGCGTTCGCCAACCCATGCTATACGCAGATTCATCCGACCTGTATCCCCGTCCATGGTGAATATCAGTCCAAGCTGACGCTCATGTCCGAAAGCCTGCGCAACGACGGCCGCATCTGGGTGCCGAAGAAAAAAGGCGACAACCGGCCCGCCAACGAGATTCCCGAAGAGGAGCGCGACTATTATCTCGAACGCAAATATCCGAGCTTCGGCAATCTTGTGCCGCGCGATCTCGCCTCCCGTAATGCCAAGGAAGTCTGCGATGAAGGCCGCGGCGTCGGATCAACCGGCAATGCCGTCTATCTCGACTTTGCAGAGGCGATCCAACGGATGGGCAAGGAGGCGATCGAAGCCAAATACGGCAATCTTTTCGAAATGTACAACCGCATTACCGACGAGGATCCATACACCACACCCATGCGGATTTTCCCGGCCCTGCATTACACCATGGGCGGCCTGTGGGTGGATTATAATCTGATGACCACGGTGCCCGGGCTCTACGCCATCGGCGAAGTCAATTTTTCCGACCACGGCGCCAACCGCCTTGGGGCCAGCGCGCTCATGCAGGGGCTGGCGGACGGATACTTCGTTATTCCGAACACCATCAACGACTATCTCGCCTCCGCCGAAATACCCAAAGTGGCAACCGACCATGAAGCGTTTGCCGAAGCCGAACAGACCGCGCAGGACAAGCTCAATCGGCTGTTGGCCGTCAATGGAAGCCGCACCGTCGATGACTTCCACAAGGAGCTCGGCAATCTGCTATGGGAAAACTGTGGCATGGCGCGAAACGAAGC
>JABDQT010000257.1 GCA_013042165.1 Kiritimatiellales bacterium
CCTTCGGCATCCTGATGGACATAGAACTCGCTCTGCGGATTGTTGAGCTGCTGCAGGACCTGATCGGTTACTTTGTAGGCCAGTCCTTCGTTCTTTGAAACGGAATGTTTACGGGCCACTTCATCGACTGCCCGGTCGATGGCCAGCTCGATTTTCTGCCAACTGAACGGCACAATGAGTCCGGATCGCTTTTGAAAGCCGTCGAATGCGGCATGGATTTGAGCTTTTCCTCCTGGCATTTTCCCCCCTGAAACTAGTGGTTTAGGTTAAATAAACGGATCCCCTGCGTTTATTAACGTCGAAAGATATTCAATCCAATGTGGTTTTGTCAAGGGGTAGGTACTACATCTTGTGGTTTTAAATTAAAAGACGCTGTTTTACTAATATGTTCCCAGAAAGTTTCCGAAATTGTCATTTTTAGTAAAAAGTGGCTTTGAAATTGCTATAATAAACGGGATGGAAACGTTGTTTTCAGATCAAGGAGATTGAAATGCCGTCCTATTGGCCCAGTTTGATTGATGTTGCCTTTGTGTGTGTTGCGCTTTTGTTTGCCTGGGGCGGTTCCCAGAAGGGTTTTGCCGCACAGATGGCGCATGTCATTACGCTGTTTATCCTCAGCGGTATCCTGTTTCTGGTCTATCCCTTCCTTTTCGCCCAAATTAATCACCTGTTTTACAATCTGCAGGCCACCTATTTGATGTGGCTCCTGCTCCTGGCAGTGTTTATTTTGACGGTTTTCATCTTCGTTTTGGTCGGGCGTCTGCTTGCCGGCAAACTGCAGACCAAAATTTCCGAGCGGGCCGACCACGTCTATGGCTTCGGTCTTGGACTGGTTCGGGGGATACTGTTGGCGTTTTTGAGCCTGATCTTTCTGGTCATATTGGGTCCGCGCAAATATGACACCGTTTTCCGCGATAAATCGCATGTAGGCCGGGTGGTTTGCGGTCAGCTTGTTCCCCGCATTCAACCGCAGCTGACTCGACCTGTCGTCAAAGACAAGGTCGATATGATTCGCGAAAGCCTGCTCCTGCAGGAAGATGCGGATGTGCCGGAAGTCTAGGTTTCCCGACGGGGTTGACGAACCCGTTCGAAGCGGTCAGCTCTCGGGCTTCTCCTCGTCTGTCTCGTTCCTGAGCCTGAGACTCTGCAGGAAGCAGAGTTGCGTGTCATACTTGGTCATGACGACCAGCGAAAGCGTCGAGAGTGATAGCGAGAGCATGCACAGGGTCGTCTGGCTTGATAGCGCCGTGATAAAGATGCAGACCGTACCGGTCAAAAACAGCCACAGGTAGATGTTTCGGCGTCTGCGGGTAGTCCGCTTCAGCTTTTCATGAAGCTCGGCGTCGAACGCCTCTTCAAGAAAACGCGCACTGTTCATGCTTTCCAGTATTGGCCACTTCATGTGGGCTCCCGTTGATCCATCCAGACCAAATAGGCTAAAGGCGCAATGGACCGACATCAAGCTTCGGCATTAAAATTTCGGGACGCAGGATTGAGGCGGGGGCAGGGTTCCGCTATCTCTAGAGCAATGGCCATGATACCCAAGGAGACGATTGAGGAGATTCGCGCCCGCTGCGACATAGTGGAGCTGGTCGGCGCGTATCTGCCCGAGCTGCGCCGGCGCGGATCAACCTATAAGTGCCGCTGTCCCTTCCATCAGGAAAAGACGCCCTCCTTCACCGTTAACGATGCGCGCCAGATCTTTCACTGCTTCGGCTGCAATGCCGGAGGCGATGTATTCCGCTTTGTGATGGATTACGAAAAGGTCGACTTTGTCACCGCCGTCAGCATGCTCGCCGAGCGTGTGGGGGTGGAGATCAAATATGAAGGCGGCTCTCCCGGGCAAAGCGGCAACAAGGATGCGCTCTACAAGCTGCACGCCGATGCGGCCGCGTTCTATCACCGTCTGCTGCTCGAAGGCACGGAAGGCGCCGAGGCGCGCCGCTATCTCGAGGAGCGCGACCTGCCGGTCGAGGTCATCAAGGAGTTTCAGATCGGCGTTGCCCCCAATGAATGGGAAGGCCTGTTGAACCGCGCCCTGAAGAAAGGCTACACCACCGAACAGCTCGAAGCCGCCGGCCTTGTGGTGCCGTCCGACCGCGGCGGACAGGTCGGGTTTTACGACCGGTTCCGCAACCGCATCATGTTTCCCATCTGCGACCAGATGGGGCGGGTGATCGGTTTTAGCGGCCGCATCATGAACAAGGCGGAGAAGGGCGCGAAATATGTCAACAGCCCCGAAACTCTGCTGTTTAGGAAAAACCGCGTGCTCTATGCGTTCGACAAGGCGCGCAAGGCGATCGTCGACTCGCGCCAGGCCATCGTGGTCGAGGGGCAGATTGATGCCATCCGCTGCCATCAGGCCGGGCTGAGCAACGTCGTGGCCTCGCAGGGCACCGCACTGACGGAAAACCACGCGCGCCTCATTAAGCGCTATGCCGATGAAGTTGTTCTCGTGCTCGATGCCGATGCCGCCGGTCTCAAGGCCGCGCTCGCCTCGTCGGAAATCTTCATCGCCAGCGAGCTCAGTGTGCGCGTGGTTACCCTTCCGGAAAAGGAGGATCCCGATTCCCTGATCCGAAAGCGCGGTGCGGAGGCGCTCACTGAATTGGTAAAGGATGCGGTCGGCGCGCTCGATTTTCTGATCGATGCGTTTGGTCGGCAGGAAGACATGAAGTCCGAGGCCGGCCGCATGCGGGCGGTGCAGGCGGTATTGAACCTGATCAACCTGTGCCCATCGGCTGCGCGGCGCGACCAGATGATTCATACCGCCGCCGACCGGCTTAATATTTCGCCGCTTGCGCTCAGCCAGGATCTTCGGCGCGCCAAGAAGCGCAAACCGGTCGCACGGAAAGAAGAGGAAACGCCTCCGGTTCCAGTCGAGAAGAAAAGCTACCCGAAGCAGGAAACCGCCCTGCTTGAACTGCTGGTGCACTACTACCACGACGTCCATCCGTTCGTGCACGATTATCTCCCGCCCGGACACCTCACCGATCCCGCCTGCCGGCAGCTGGTGGAAATCCTCATGCTCGACCCGCCCGAAACCCTGAGTGGCGATCTGCACGATTTTTCCGAGGAGACGCAAAGGATCATCAGCCGCGTCATGGCCGAGGAGTCCAAGACGATCGATTCGGAAACCTCGGCGGTCGAACTGGTGCAGCGATATATCCTGCTGTTCTGGAAGCGCCATTTGGAGCAGGAACAGGCTAATCTGGCGCAACGCACCGACATCTCCAATGAGAAGCGCTTCCAGGAGAGCACGCGTATCCGGCAGGACCTGTACACTCTTTCCAAGGGCTGGAACAGCGCAACAACCGCAATGCTGGGTCTTCGTCTCCACACGGATGTCGACTTTTAGGCCGCACGCTTCCTGTGATTGGAACCCTTGCATATGCACGGGGATCAAAGTATAAAGCCCGCTGTTTTTCCGCTGCCCGATAGTCGGCGGATCGGTTTTAGAAACAAGTAGGTTAAGCCCATGACATCGAAAGAAATCCGCCAATCGTTTTTCGACTTTTTTGAATCGAAGCAGCACACCATTGTGAAGTCCGCCAGTCTGCTTCCCGATTCTCCGAACCTGTTGTTCACCAACGCGGGCATGAATCAGTTCGTGCCGATCTTTCTCGGTCAGGCCGACTGCCCCTACACGCCGGGGCGCGCCGCCGACACCCAGAAATGCATCCGCGCCGGCGGCAAGCACAACGACCTCGAAGATGTCGGTGCCGACACCTATCACCATACC
>JABDQT010000263.1 GCA_013042165.1 Kiritimatiellales bacterium
GCTTCGCACACTCCGGATACGACTTCCACGCCGGCATTCCTCAACAGCTCCAAGCCCTGTCCAGCATGCTCGGGGTTCCGGTCGACGACGGAGACCACCACTCGGCCGATGCCCTTTTCGAGAATCAGATCCGTGCACGGCGGTGTTTTTCCCTGCGTAGAGCAGGGCTCGAGGGTCACATACAGGCTTGCCGACTTCAGGGTACCGGTTACCGATTGAAGGCAGGCCACCTCGGCATGCGGTCCACCGGCTTTTTTGTGCCAGCCCTCGGCGATGATTTCACCGTCCTGCACCAGCACGGCACCCACCGGCGGATTCGGACGGGTCAGTCCCTCGCCCCGCTTCGCCAGCTCAATCGCCCGCAGCATATGTATTTCGTCAGCATTCATGAAAAGCTATCTAACACCAAGAGCGCAAAGTTCGCAAAGTGGGCTTAATGATATTCTTAGCGTTCTTTACGATCTTCTGTTCATATGTTTCTGCGCCGTTTTCTCCTCAGAGTGCATCGACAAATTCCTTGGGATTGAAGATTACTCATTCCCCCGCGGCTTGAAAGTGGTGCGGGCCGGACGGTCGATTTCCTTGCGGATCCGGTCGAGTACGCCGTTGACGAAACGGCCGGACTGGAAACTGCTGAAATCCTTGGCAAAATGGACAGCCTCATTAATCGACACCACGGGCGGGACGTCGTCGCGATAGAGCATTTCGAACAGCGCAACGCGCATCACGGCCCGGTCGACCGCGCCCATGCGATCGGAATTCCAGCGGGTGGCATATTCCGAAAGCTTTTCGTCGAGCTCCTGCTTGTGCTGCACCACGCCTTTGATGATCTCTTCGGCATAGTTTTTTTCCCGTTCGCTGGGATTCTTCTCTTCCCAGAAATCCTTCAATGCCACATCGATCGGCTCGGGATTAAAATCGAGCTGAAACAAAAACTGCATGATCCATTCGCGGGTTTCGCGGCGGCCGTTGACTTTTTTCTTTTGCATTAAAAGTTATCCAAGTTGTTTGTAGACACGGGCCGTCTCGATGGCGGCTTCGGCGGCATACCAACCGCGGGTGTTCTCGCCGCCAAGGCAGCGCGCCTTGGCCTGCGCCCAATTGCGGACGCCGACGATTTCATTGATGACGGGAATCTGATGCCTACAGGCGATGTCTAAAATGCTTTGTCCGGTCGTGTCGATAATCATCTGAGCGTGCTGGGTTTCGCCCTCGACCACAACACCGAGCACAATCAGTGCATCATACCGCTTGCCGGCCGCCATCTTTTCCGCGACGACCGGAATTTCATACGCACCCGGAACGCGCACCACATCAATGGTTTCAGGCTTTGCACCATGCTGCTCCAGACACTGACAGGCACTGCGGGCGAGCTCATCGGTCAACTCGTCATTGAACCTTGCCACCACAATACCAAAGCGCATGCCGGATGCATCGAGCGTGCCGAGAACCTGCCTGGCACCGATCCCGCCGATGGGGTCGATCGATTTCGAAATACCTTTTCCCATAAGAACACCCCCTAAATAATGTGCCCCATCTTATCCCGCTTGGTGGACAGGTAGAAATCGTTATGCTCCGAAGGCGGCAGCACGAGTGGAACTCGCTCTTCGACCTCGATCCCATATTTGTCCAGCCCGGTGATCTTGGCCGGGTTGTTGGTCAGCAGATTGATTTTCACCATGCCCATGTCCTTGAGAATCTGGGCGCCGACTCCGTAGTCGCGCAGATCGGCATCGAACCCGAGGTGCTCATTGGCTTCCACCGTATCCAGACCCTTCTCCTGCAGTTCATAGGCATGCAGCTTCTTGGCCAGACCAATCCCGCGACCTTCCTGACGCATATAGACAATGGCTCCATAACCGTGATCCTGGATCGCATGCATGGCGGCGTGCAGCTGGGCACCGCAGTCGCAGCGCAGCGAGTGAAAAACATCGCCGGTCAAACACTCGCTGTGAACGCGGACCAGCGGCAATTTTCCAGACTTGGAATCGCCGCATACCAGAGCCAGATGATCCTTGTTGTCGACAAGGGAGCTGTAGAGCTTCAGCCGGAACTGTCCGGCATCCGTTGGCATATTGATTTCGCGTTCGAGATGGATCAGCCGGTCATGGATGTAGCGGTATTTGACGACCTCCGAAACCGCCGTCATTTTCAGACCATGCGTATCGGCAAACTTGCGCAGTTCGAGCAGACGCATCATACCACCGTCGTCCTTGAGAATTTCGCAGATCACCCCGGCGGGCTTCATGCCGCAGATACGCGCAAGATCCACAGTTCCTTCGGTATGGCCGGCCCGTTCGAGCACGCCGCCGGCAACCGCCTTGAGCGGAAAAAGGTGTCCGGGTTTGATAAAGTCGCCGGCCTGGCTGGTGTCGGAAATCAGAGCCTGCACGGTTTTCGCGCGGTCGGAGGCGCTGATCCCGGTGGTCGTGCCCTCCCGGATATCCACCGAATCCATGAAGGCAGTGTGATATTTATCGGACGAGTGCGCCGGTACCATGTGTGATAGACCGAGACGGCGCAACTGCTCCTCTTCCATCGGCACGCAAACCAGACCGCGTGCATGGGTAATCATGAAGTTGACTACATCCGGCGTTGTTTTCTCTGCGGCGCAGATCAAGTCGCCTTCATTTTCCCGGTCCTCGTCATCGGTCATCACGATGACTTCACCGTTGCGGAATGCTTCGATCACATCCTCAATCGGATCGAACATGCTTTCGCTCATAGCTGCTCCTGTAAATCAAAAAACCCTAAAGACGTACATCTTCAGGGCATTTTGCAAATACATAGCTTCGCACCATCTTCTCTCATCCAGACTCTACTGTCGGTTGCAGAATTTCACTGCATCCTGTTGTTCCAAACTTTGGAAAAACTCGCGGACTGTCACCGCCGGTCGGGAATTTCACCCTGCCCTGAAGATCGGTGCAATATGCTTCAACTCCTCTGGCTCTGCAAGTTGAATTCCCCATGAATTCAACGTCTCGAGTTTCCGATTCCAGCCCCGTTTTGACTCGTATAGGGTTTGTCTTCACTGCTGGGCTTTGGCATGCTTTTAGCTATTATTTTGCATATGGAACTAAGGGGAACATGGCAAAAAAAACCTATTCATCCGAACTCTGCAAAGATCTTGAGCGCATTGCCAACGATCCGCAGCTTGAAATCCGGCACCGCCCGGAGCGCTATGAACCCGGCACGGTTCTCCCGATTGAAATCACCGGAGTATCGCCCGCCATCACGGGCAGTGCCGAGCTGACGGTCGACAAATTTCTCGGCGGCGGCTTTGCCGGGCAGGTCTACCGCTGCCAACTCACCCGGCTCGATCTTCCGGACGGCAAAAACATTCCGGGGCTGGAAACCGGCAAGCTCTATGCCGTAAAGATTGTCATTCCCCCCAGTGCCTTTTCGCGCTGGTTCCGCAACACCACATACTGGTTGGCTTTTCAGGGGCCGTTCAGTTCGCAGGTCAACTATGGTGCCTGCCGGGCCGGTCTGATCTGGCAGAAACTGGTGCGCCGTGCCGGGATCATCAAGTTTGGCCGCGAAACCGCCGTCAAGGATGCCTATGCCTCCTTCTGGGATGCCAACCTGAATGCCTACGGCGAGATCACCGAATGGGTCGAAGGGCGGATGTGGCACCTCGAGGCCGATGACGATATCACCCGGCGCTTTGATTGGAAAAACGTCGATCTCATGGAAACCGGCAGCCCTGAATTTGTCGACAAGCGACGCTTCATGCGCGACATGGTGGAGCTCATGCACGAAATGGGTGCGCCCGAATTTGCACGGCAGTACGAGTGGTCGACCATGAAGAGTCAGCCCAACTGCATGAAACGCACCGATACCGAGGACGGCGGTCTCTGCGCCATCGACTTCCGTGCCGGACTCGCTCTGCTCCCGTGGCTGCCCATGAGTCCCGGCGACTTTAAACTGATTCTCGATGGTCTGTTCAAACGCCATACGCTTGTACAGTTCGACCGATGCGATCTGGATCAGATGGAAGCCTATATCGTCGCCCATTCCGACACATTCAAAGATGTCCAGCCGATGATCGGCGAACTGAAGATCCGGGATCGGGCCTACCGGCGTTCCCTACCCGACCTGACCCACCACGGGGTTCGCCCCACCTTCGACAAGGAACTCCAGAAAGACGTGATTACCGGGCTGGTGGAAGGCTATCTGGCCGACGACCTGATCGACGAAGCTTTTGCCGAAAAACTCCGGCGGGGCGGTTTGCGCTTTGCCCTGTTCCATCTGCTCGGAGCTGTTCCGATTCTCGGAAAAATGATCCGCCAGCGCTGGGGCAGCAAGGCGTTCCGCAGGCACATCTTCAGCATCCTGACCAAGCCTGCCTATTTCAAGGCCGCCATGAAAGCGCGCGCGGCGCACGACCTCATCGGCTGGCATCGTGCCGGACGGATCGACGAAGCCCGTTCCCATAGGCTGGCCGAAAGGCCCGGACTTTTCTTCATTGAACGCTTTACCATCGGCCTGCTGCCGATCGGCCTGCACCGCCTCTGCGTTCGTCCCATGATTGCCTGGGAAGGCGTCGCGGCGTTTTTCAGATTCATGTACGATTTTGCCGTCGATGAAGCCTTTCGCGAAAAATGGTTCCTCGATCAGGTGGCCGAAGGCGAGAAGGATGGCATGCTCACCAAAGAGGAGCACGACCACATCGTCTCCATCATCAAGGAGCCGTTCATCGTCAAATACCTCAAGAGCATGGCGGTTCACTTCTGCACCATTCCCGTCACGCAGATCGTCAGTCTGATTACCGGCGGTTTTGTTGTTGCCTATGTGCTGAGTAAGGGCGGCTCGAAAACTGATGCCTCGCTGGCCTTCGCGGGGGTCGTCGCCCTCTTTCAGGTCACACCGATTTCACCGGGCTCGCTGTGCCGGGGATTCTACGTGGTCTTCCTGATGATCCATGAGCGCAACTGGCGCGACTATCTGGTGGCGGCTCCACTCTCGTTCGTGAAATATATCGGCTATCTCGCCTTTCCGCTTCAGATGACCACCACCTATCCGCATCTTGCCCGTTTTCTGGTCAGCCGCCGGGCTACTATGCTGGTACACATCATTCCGGTCTTTGGAGAACACGGCGCGCTGCTCGAGCACTGGGTTTTCGACATTTTCTTCAATGTTCCACAGATTATGGGGCGCCACCTCAAGGGTCTGCTGACCCTCTGGATGCTGCTGGGCATGGGCGTCATACTGCCTGCGCTTTACCATGCCACAACCAAGGGATGGGTCGGGCTGATGATTGCCCTGATCGCGGTCTTCATCTGCCCGCGCGTGATCTTTTATCCGATCCTCAGCCGCAGAAAATAGAGGAAGCCGGTCGTGTTTCCCGACATGGCGTGCCATCCGCTGCCCGCATCCGCGAGCGATGGATGGTCGGGGCGACTGGGTTCGAACCAGCGACCTCTACACCCCCAGTGTAGCGCTCTGCCAGGCTGAGCTACGCCCCGAAATAAGTGGTTGTTTTCTTCGAATCATCCAAGCTTTGAATAATTGAAGGCGCAGAACGTAGCATGCCCTACAGGGGTCGTCAACGTCCACGCATCAAAAACTCAATACGTTTTGCTTCCAAATGCGCATACGCACTCTACAATGCTCGGCATGAGTCAAATCCCCGAAATATCTACCGAAAATCTCGAAAAATATTCCTCCGCCATCTCCCTCTCGGACATGGAGATTTTTGTGTTTCCCGAGCTGCTCTACAGCCTGGTGCTGGCCAATATCATGTCGCCGCGCATCTGGGCATGGAAAGACCACGAGTGGTTCCGCAAGCTCGACACCATGAAGCCCTACAAGAAGATCCAGCGGCTCAAGCAGTTCATCATCGATCACTATGAGTTCAATCTCGACCTCGACACCTGGGGGCTGACCACCAAGGAATCGGAAGTGGAGCGCTTTGCACCGTTCATGGACGAAAAAACCATCGGCCGGTCCAACGCGCTGTTCGGGTACGAGGGAGACAAGCACTATTTTTCGCTCGATATCCGCAAGCACTTCGGTCTGGACAAATACACCTCGAACATCATCCCGTTCTGGAAGACGGAAACACTGGAGGCCATGGACGCCTTTAAGTTCAAGGAAAATTACCGCGTCGGCGCCGGTGAATGCGTATCGCTCTCCACACTCTATGCCGCCGCGCTCTTCATCATCTGCGACATTCCGCTGGAGGACATTTTCCTGATCGCCACCCCGCTCCACTCGCAGAACTTCATTCTGGTGAATGATGGCGTGCTCACCAACAACCGTCGGCTCGTGACCAAGAACATGTGGTTCAACGGCACCGACCTCACCGCCAAGGCGCAGCGCGCGCTGCGCCATGAACAGGTGACGATCGTCGCCAACAATACCGGCTTCGTGCATACGGTTTATCCCGAAGCCACCATTGCTCCCGACAGCTTCGAGCTCTTCCGCAAAAAGCTCGATGCCTTCACGACCACCGACATCACCTTCGAGATTCTTGCCAACTTCCTGCGTGAACGCTCCGAGTTCCAGAAATGCTTTCAGATCAAATATCTCCGGCACGGCAAGGAGCAGTATCTTCCCATCGAGCGCGCCTATGCCTATGAACATGGTTCGCCCTACAAGGTGTCGGACGATGCCACCCGCGATAAGCTGCTGGATCAAATCGATGAGTATGATTTTTACGCGGATCCCATTCCCGACCGCATCCAGCTCAACAAGCTCTCCGATTATCTCAAGAACAATCCCATCTCGCACTTTGATGAAGACAACATGCGCGGTCTGGCCGAAAAAATCGACTGCACGGGCGACATGGACCGTAAAATGTCGGTGATCGAAGGACTGGTCGACTTCGTCCATCTCGACCCCGAGCTGCCTGAAACGGCCGACAAGCAGTTCAACGGCCCCGGCCCTATCGGAATCAAGCCCGGCATGCAACGCGACGAGATTATCAGCTATCTGGCGGAACTGCGCGACCACCATCCCGTGGCCGACCTCGCCTTCTATGCCAGCCGCGATCTGGCCATCACCGACTGGAAACCGTTTCTGAAGTCCGCGCTGGAGCGCAATCCGGTGGTGATTGACGCGACCAAGGATCTCTCCGACGCCGAGCTGATCGAATGCCTGCAGAATCTGCCGAACGAATCGATCTACGATGGAACACGAATCGCCCAGCCGGATGAAGTCTGGAACTTCCAGCGCGGCGACGGCCTCGAGCGCGCCATCGCGCTGGCCAATGTGTGGAAACACAGAGTTTCCGCTGCGGCCATCGAGCTGATTGCTTCGAATGACAAAGTGACGATTAAACTCGGAGAAACGGAGTTTTGTTTCGACTCCGGCAAGGGACTGAAAAAGCAGATCGTGCTATAACGTAGACGCGATATATGAACAAACTTATCAAACTGGTAATGGGGGTGCTGGCCGTGGGTCTGATTGCAAATTTTCTTTTTGGCGGGGGCGTCGACAAGGACGCCGATATTCCTCAATTAATCAAAGACGGCGCACTGGTCATTGATACCCGAACTGCGCGCGAGTTTTCCGAAGGACATATCGACAAGGCCGTCAACATCCCCTTCGATATCGTCGATCAATCCATTGGCCGGCATGCAACCGATAAGTCGAAGCCGATCGTTGTCTACTGCCGCAGCGGCGCCCGCTCCGGATCCGCCAAAAAATCGCTTGAATCCATGGGCTATACCCGTGTCGTGAACGGCGGTGGCCTGCACCGAATGCACAAGCTCCTCGCAGAGTAACCGCATTACTGACTGCAGACCACGTATTGCTCTCGCCACATAATACGCAATACGCAATATTCGTTGTGTCCATGAAGGTAATCATCACAGAAAAACCCTCGGTCGCGCGCGATATTGCCAGTGTCCTAAAAATCACCGGCAAAAAAAAAGGCTATATCGAAGGGCGCGGCTGCGCGATTACCTGGGCCTTCGGCCATCTGGTCACCCTGCTCGATCCGGGCGAATATGATCCCGCTCTGCGCAAGTGGCGGCTCGACTCGCTCCCCTTCATCCCTGCGGAATTCAAACTCAAGCTGATCGAAAATCAAGGCGTGGCCGAGCAGTTCGAGACCATCAAAAAGCTTTGCACGGAAGCCGAAGAGATCATCTGCGCCACGGATGCCGGGCGCGAGGGCGAACTCATCTTCCGCTACATTCTTTCCCTGAGCGGATGCGAGGATAAGCCGATCCGCCGCCTTTGGCTCAGCTCGCTCACCCCCGATGCCATTCAGGAGGCGTTCAAGGATTTGCGGGACGGGCATGACTATGACGCCCTCTATGCCGCGGCCCGGTGCCGGTCCGAATCGGACTGGATTGTCGGACTGAATGCCACGCGCTACTACACCGTCCGCCACGGCCGGATCGGCAGTTCGGAGGACCGCGTACTCTGGAGCATCGGCCGAGTGCAGACGCCCGTGCTGGCGATGATTGTCCAGCGCGACGATGAAATTCTCAAGTTCCGCCCGAAAGCCTTCTGGGAACTGACGACCAAATACCGCGATGTGGTTTTCAAATACACCGGCGATCGTTTTGAGCAGCCGGAAAAGGCGCAGGAACTGCATGATCGGATTGTCGGCAAGCCTTTCACGATCGCCGGTGTTTCCGGCAAACAGAAAAAGGAGCAGCCGCCCCAGCTGTTCGACCTGACCACACTCCAGCGCGAGGTTAACAAAAGCCATGGACTCTCCGCGGCCGATACACTGACCGCCACTCAAAACCTCTACGAAGCCAAGCTTGTCACCTACCCGCGGACCGACTCGCGCTATCTCAGTGCCGACATGCAACCGCGCATTCCGAAAATACTCGAGCAACTGAAAGCCATTCGCGCAGAGCAGATCGAGCCGCTGGAGCTGGCCAAGCTCCCCTTTACCAAACGCATCGTGGATGACAAAAAGGTGACCGACCACCACGCTATCATCCCGACCGGTATCATTCCGAATTCACTCGGCGCCCATGAACAACAGGTTTACGACGCCATCGTCACCCAGTTCATCGCCGCCTTCTACCCCGTCTGCGTCAAGAAGATCACGACGGTCGACGGTGAAAGTGTTGACATCAAGTTCCAGGCCAAGGGCACACAGATCATTGAGTCGGGCTGGTCGGCACTCTTCCCGAAAAAGAAGAAAAAGAAAACCGCCGGCGACGTCGAAGAGGATCAGACCCTCCCGGAATTCAAGCAAGGCGAAAGCGGTCCGCACGAACCCTCCACCCGCGAAGGCAAAACCAAACCGCCCAAACATTTTACCGAAAACTCGCTGCTCGGCGCCATGGAAGCAGCGGGTAAACGGGTCGACGACGACACCCTGCGCGAGGCACTCAAGGAGCGCGGCATCGGCACGCCGGCCACCCGCGCGGCGATCATCGAAACCCTGCTGCGGAGAAACTATATCCGCCGCGAAAAAAAGCAGATCCGCGCCACCGACATGGGAAGGTGCCTCATCGCCCTGCTTCGGGATCCATTGCTGAAGTCGCCGGAAATGACCGGCGAGTGGGAGGAAAAGCTCAAGCAGATCGAACGCGGCGAATCGGAGGCCGCCGACTTTATGGACGGTATTGTTTCCTACACCCGCCGGCTGATCGACAGCAGCTCATCCACCCATCTCGACACCACCCGCATAGGCGACTGCCCGCTATGCAGCAAGGAAGTCATCAAAGGCAAAACGGCCTACGGGTGCTCCGGCTGGAAACAGGGCTGTGCGTTTGTGCTCGAAGCCGAGTATAAAGGGCTGAAGCTCACGCCGAACCAGATACAGGTGCTACTGCAGATGCATATCCTTCCCTACCCGGTGCACATTGACGATCAGCTCCGTCTGCTGTTGCTCACTACGCAGGGAGACCTGCTGGATATCGACCTCCCCTCCGCCGATCGACAGAAAAGCGCCAAATCCAGTGACCGCCCCACCAAAAGAAAAAAGCCCCCAGTAAAAACGAAGGCAGATTGACCAGCTAACCGGCAAGTATTAGACTGATTTCATAACAACCGAATTATATGGCTGACGCGCACTCAACGATGGCTAGTGAAACTCCCGCAGGGCAAGCCCTGGAG
>JABDQT010000266.1 GCA_013042165.1 Kiritimatiellales bacterium
CAATATAAGCCTGCCATGCCCTGGGGTACGCAAGCAATGGCGGGAAAAGCTTGCCGGAGATCAGGTCGTAATCTCCTTCAAGCATGGCTTCGGAAACCTGCAGTTGTGCAAAAACCGAACGCGCCCGCTCATCGGCCCGCCCCCGGGGATAGCCTGCCTCGATCAGCTTGGTGTAAATGGGGGTGAGCGCACGGTTTTGAAGGGAAGGAAAGGCATACTCGCGATAGGCATCGGCAGCGGACAGGAACCCCTCCGCCTCGAAAAATTCAATACGCTTGTTCAGGCGCAGATCAGGCGTGCTCCAGGTTTCACCAAGAAAGATGATTTCGGTCAATCCTGATGAAAATCCGCCGAGCCAGGCCAGCGATCCATCATCCAGCGCATCCGGCACTTTATAAGCGGAATGACCGATGACGATATAGTGGTCCTCGTTGCCGTTTTCCTGCTCGACCGTCTGCGTCTCGACATACAGGCGCGTGCGGGATTTGGCGTATTCCTCGGGCCTGCGACGCGCGAAAATCGGCTGCTCGTAAATCGGCCAGAGCAAGGCCAGCACATCTTTGGTCAAAGCACGGTTTGCATTGACCCGGTAGCCGCGGGCGCTGTTCGGCTCATAAACCATCTGCTTATTGAGGATGGAGGGCAGCAACAGCGCTGTCTCCCTGTCATCTGCATTGAATGAACCGGGATCGATACCGGAGGCCAGCTGCATGAACTGATACAGCGGAAGATCATGCTGCTGCGCAAAGGTCTGATCCGCTCCCAGCGCAACCGTGCCGCCCTCTCTGACATCCGTCGCAATCATGGCCAGAGAGGGACTGAACAGATGAACGGCCACATAGGGGCGTCCGGCATAGAGCGCCCGCTCGAGCGCCAGTTCCGGCGAGGTCGTCTTGCCGAAGTCCGGCACCGTGCATTCCAGATGCAGCGATGGGCGCATCACACCCCCGCTGAACTTGCTGCGGTTGATCTGGATATTCAGATTCTGGGTGATGTTGATGGCCAGCAAAGTCACCAGCAGCAAGGCCACCGCGAGAGTGCAGAGTGCAATATCGGAAAAAGACTCGAAAATCGAGTTGTTCTCCTGTTCGTCTGAAAATTGATCGAGCACGCGCCTATTCTCCCTCGGGCTGATCCTTGGCTTCAGGCTCATCGATGGCACTCATCATATTCGAGAGCATGGTTGAAACCTCATTGAATTTATCAACGATATCCGTAGCCTTGGCACTCAGCTTGCGCTCAGAACTGCGGCGTGATGCTTCGATGGATTGCTCAACATTATCGACGAACACGGCCAGTTGACCGTCAGCCTTTTCGTAGGTCGTCTGCGTTGCGTTCTCCACCGCCTTGACGATGGACTGCAGACGCTCGTTCGCCAACCGGTTGATCTCTTCGAACATGGCCTTGCTGGCAACAACCATCTCTCTGAATTGTCCCGCCATGCCCTCATTGGTTTGCGCAACATTTTGCTGAACCGAGTCAACAATCGTTTCAATCTGCTCGTTGGCCATGCGACAGGTTTGCTCGACAGCACTTGTGAGCGCCGAAGACATTGCATTCATGCGCTCATCGGCGTGCTGATTGGTAGACTCGAGCGTTTCGGAAATCGCGTTCAATCGCTCATCCGCCTGACGAGCGGTATCACCCACCGCCTGCGTGATGGCCTCGATCAATGCGCTGGAGCGCTCCGCAGCTTCACGGTTGGTCTGCTCGACCGTGGTGCTGATCGCAGCCAGTCTTTCATCCGCATGTCGGGATGTTTCCGCAATGGCATGGCCGATCGTGGATACCAGCGCATCGGTTCTCTCGGTGGCTTGCTGACTGGTTTTTTCAATGATCTCGTTCAGGCTTCCAAGACCGGAGGCAAGCGTGGTCTGCTTGGAATCTATGGTTTCGATCACTTCCCCGAAACTGCTTCCAAGCGAAGCCAGCTGTTCGTGCAGCACGCTGATCCGCTCCTCAAGCTCGGTCAGGGACTCCGACGATTTCTTCGCAAACTGCGGCGAAATGAACAGCTCGCCGAAGGCAAGCGCATCAGCGACAAGCGTCTGGGCGGACTTGCGCATTTCGGAACCGAGCACCTTGAGAACGACGCCGCCGAGCAACGCACCAAAGAATGTGGTGTAGAACGCCGTACCCATGCCGGATACGGTTTTGGTCAAGCCCGCTTTCATCGTGGCGAAATCCGCGCTGTTTGATTGCAGCACCATATCAAGACCCGAAATCGTGATAATCAGTCCGACCACGGTACCCAGCAGACCAATCGTAATCAGCATGCCTGAAATGACGCCTACATTATCCACTCGGGCCCGCACCTTGCCGCCATAGGCTGAAACCAGGGTGCGAACATCGATGCGATCTCCCCGCCGGATGCGCTCCATTGCCGAATCAAAGAGGGCGGCAATGTCGGATGCATTCGCATCACCTACACGGTGATCCTCCTCCATGCGCCGGATCGAGTTGAACTCGGCCTGAAGCTTCAGCGCCACCATGAAAGAGGTCCCGAAGCCGTAGAGGAAGAACCCCATGATCAGCCATGTGATCTTGCTGGAATCCTGCGTGAAACCCTGGACAAAATGATCCCAGGTGATCAGCAGGAAGGCCACGATGACCAGAATACTCCAAAAGATCCATGTCTTGATGGGAGAAATGCTTTTGCTCGCCATAAACAACCCTCTCTATTTAGGCTACTTTAAAAGATAATTTTTTGTTTATTTATTCTGAGTCGTCGATTGTTTCACAACAAGCCGGGCACTATGGCAGAATCTCCGGCCATTTACATATAAAAATTTACATACTTAGTGCCTGCGATACCCCCTTTTCCAAGGGCAAAAAACGGCAGGCAAAAGGTGCATTCAGCCTGGCAGCACACAACGTGTCCGGTAGCCGGGCGAGGGGTTCCGGCGTCCGGTATCTCTGCATGGGAACCTCTGTTTGCGGAGATGCGCTATTTGCTTTTCGACAGAAAACCCAGCACACCCTGAAGGTCTTCCAGCGGCTTCACTTTCTCCGCCCGATAGACCACTTTGCCGGCGGAATCGATGATGAATGTCCAGCGAGCTGTGGTAGCGACACGCTTTAGCTCAACTTCTTTTCCGTCAACGGTTCGCTTGATTGATTTTTCCCCTTCCCGCACAGGAACCCCGAATGACTTGGCAATAGCACCATTCGAATCCGAGAGCAGGGTGAAATTCAGGTTTTCGGCCTTTTGAAACCACTTCAGGCTTTCGACGGAGTCGCCGCTGATTCCGACCACCTGGAAGTTTTCGGTTTCCGCCGCGACATGGTCCCGATAGGCACAGGCCTGCTTGGTGCAACCCCCGGTCATGGCGCCAGGATAAAAGTACACAACCAAATACCCTTTATCCAGATGCTCCGACAAAGTCCATGTTTCCCCGTTCTGGTCCGAAGCTTTTATGAGCGGGGCCGCATCACCGACCTCGACCGCAAAAGCCGCAAGAGAAAGAATAACTGTCAACAATGCCGTAAATCCTAATTTTTTCATTTCCTATTCCCTCCTGTTAACTCCCTGAATACTGTGTAACGACAAAAAAAGCCCGGAGCAAGCCGGGCTCTGTATCCTGTGATCGGACAGGCGAACTACATGCTGCCCATCTCATCCAGCAGACTGCCAACCCGGGCCGCATCCGTCTGCGGCGCAGGTGAAACATCAGTCCCGAACTCTTCTGTCACCGCAACAGGTGCAGCGGAGGACTGATCAAGTGCGTTCAGGTTTTTCTGGAACATTTCGAAGCGGCGCTTCAGCTCCTGATATTCCTTGTCAATTGCACTTAATCTGTTTTCCGCCTCAATGACCTCGTCCCGAGCGGCCAGCAAGGTTGATTTTGCGGATGCAAGCGCAGACTCAAGATCGGCCACCTTCGACTTTTCACCCGCAAGCGCTTTAGCCGCTTGGGCATTCGTCTGCTGCAACCCCTTGATGCGTTCCGTTGCGTCGTCGAGTTCGGCACGGGCCGAGCGGGCCTTGGCCTTTTCGTTGTTCAGCAAGGATTCAAGATCGGTAATCTTGCTATTGAGCTTTTCCTCTTCCGCTTTGAACTTCGTGTCCATCTCGGCAAGAATTGCATAGTGCTCATCTTCGGGTATTCCGCAACCGGTCAACAGACCGATAACGCAACCCGCCACCAACATCATCGAAATACCCCTAATATGCATGTCTCACTCCTTAATGTACGGTTAAAGGCGTCCTTTGAAATACAGGATCACTATAAACTTGCCGCCCTCGAATTCAACCTTTCTGCAAAGAAATTATTCGGCCTCTGCAGAAGGTTTCCAAATACCGTTAAACCAGATCGCAGGCCTCCGCCGGCATCCAATGCCGATCCTTGCCGTCCCACTTCACATTGCAGCCGACCGGATTGGTCACCGGTTGCTCCACGGGCTGTCCAGCCACCAGCTGCTCCAGTGCATCCGCCAGCTCGTGGGTGGTCGACTCTTTCCATGCGCGCGGATTGTCAATGGCCCGACCGGTGTATACCAGTTTGCGCTGTTCATCAAAAACGTAGAAGTGCGGGGTGCGTAAGGCGCCATAGGCCTCGGCAATCTCTTGCGACTCATCATACAGATAGAGCCATGGGAACTGGTGCTCCTGCATCCGTGCCACCATATGGTCAAAATCATCCTCGGCATAGGTGTTTTTGCTGTTCGAATTGATCGCAACAAACCGCACCCCTTTGTCTGCAAACTGCTCTGCGACATAACGGGTGTTATCATCCGACCCGATCACATACGGGCAATGGTTGCAGGTGAAGAACACAACCAGAAACTTGTCGGTGAAATCCTCGAGCGCATAGTTGTTTCCATCCGTCGCCGGCAGACTGAACACAGGGGCCTGCTCCCCGATTTGCAATGTAAACGCCATGGTAAAACCTCCTTAACAATCGCCTTTCTTCGCATTTTAAGCCCCGGGAACGCAAATCTATTCCTGACAAACAGACGCACCCTATCCGCTTTCCAACAATCAGAGAACGCTGTAGCCTGAGTGAATGAAAGTGGTTCTGGTGGTTCTGGACTCGGTGGGGATCGGCGAAGCGCCCGATGCGGCCGACTATGGCGATGCGGGTAGCGCAACACTCCAGCATGTGGCACATGCCGTGGGCGGCCTGGACATTCCTACGCTCCAACAGCTCGGCCTCGGCAACATTCCACCCCTGCTGCCAAACGGCCTGCCTATCAAAGGCTGCCCGGCCGTCGCGAGGCCGCTGGCTTCCCACGGCGCCATGCGCGAAATGTCCGTTGGCAAGGATACCATCACCGGTCATTGGGAGCTGTGCGGACTCGAGATCACGCCCGGCTTCCACGAATTCCCGGGGGAATTCCCCTCATTTCCCGCCTCCCTGCTCGATGCCTTTGAAAAGGAGACCGGCCGGCCGGTCATTGGAAACAAGGCGGCCAGCGGAACCGCAATCATCGAGGAGCTGGGCGAGGAACATGTGCGTACCGGGGCATGGATCGCCTACACCAGTGCCGACTCGGTCATGCAGCTGGCCGCACACACCGATGTGATTCCTCTGGACGAACTCTACCGTGGATGCGGGGTCGCCCGGCACCTGTGCGATCCGCTGAAGGTCGGCCGCATCATCGCACGACCGTTTGTTGGAGAACCGGGCTCCTTCAGGCGCACGGAAGACCGGCGCGACTATGTTATCGAACCCGAAGAACCGCTCATTACCGAACGGCTGTTCGATGCCGGCATACCCGTCTATGCCGTTGGGAAGATCGAGGATATTGTCGCGCATCGCGGCATTACTGAAAGCATCCATACGGGCAACACGAAGGAATCTCAAGCGGCGGTGGAGCAATTCATGCGGAAGGAAGGCGACGGGTTCATCTTTGCGAACTTTATCGACTTCGACATGCTCTATGGCCATCGGCGCGATCCGGAAGGCTATGCGGCCGCATTACGGCAAACCGATGCGTGGCTGGCATCGTTCCTCCCCTCGCTGGGCCATGAGGATGTTTTGGTTTTGACGGCCGACCATGGCAACGATCCAACCTTCAAGGGAACCGATCATACCCGCGAATTTGTCCCCCTGCTATGCTGCCAGCCCGGCAGGCCGGGAATAAGCCTTGGAGTGCGAAACGGGCTTTACGACGCAGCCCAATCTCTGGCTTCTCGCTTTGGCCTTGCGCCGCTGCCCAGAGGAACCTCATTCCTCGGGCGTTAGCGTGTGCTGCTCAATATATTCACCGCGCACGGGCTCATGCAGGTCTTCAACCGTGCCGCGACCACGTTTCCACACCAGCACACTCTGAAACACGGGCGAGTATCCGCGACTGTTTTGTAGACGAGGGGAGTCCTGCAGGTGATAGTAAATGCCCGGTTGCAGCGAATCTCCGGAATTGCCGCAGAGCGCAATCTGTTGCCGAACCTTCACCACATCGCCCGTATTGACCGTTATGCTGTCATACATTAGGTGGCCGATCACCGAGAACTCGTTGGTGGCGTGCTCGATAACCACCATATTCCCAAAGCGAGAGAAAGGGTTCTCGGTTCCCGGCTTGTTGTCTTCGACCTCGCGAACCACCTGAACCACTTTACCGTCCGCAGGAGCGAGCACCGGACGCCCATAGGCATAATACTGATCCGCCTTCCAGCGCCCATCTTTCTGGTGTGTAATCCCATATCGGTCTGCAATCACAAATTCCAGTGCATGCTGCCGGTTGCGGTCGCTGAAGTGCCGGCTGGTCTTTTCGGTGCCGCCGCCCCATAAGGTGCGCCACCGACCGCCAAACGGGAGGGTGAGCATGGTTTTATGCTGTTCAAGATCCGGAAATGCCATCTGATAGGGCAGCAATGAAAGTTCGTCAATCTGATCTTGCTCATTGAGCGTCACCTTCAGGCCCAATATCCCTTTGCGGAAGCTAACCGGAAAAACGGCAATATTTCCCCCGCGCAGCTCCGGATCCCCCAGATTGCGTACCCTGCCAAACTTTTCGCGCAGGTTCCTGAAAAGCTCCTCTGCCTGCTCTGCCGAAAGCTTCTCTTGGGCCCGATCACTAAAGTCGTCTCGAATGCGTTGATATCGACCATAGTACACCGCATCGATCAACCGCTGAGTGACTTCAACGAATCGGAATGCAGGATCACCGGGCCGATCGCGCCCGGGCGAAGATATAAATGAATAGGTGTCTTCATCTAAATCCGCAGTGTCAGGAGGTCCGTTTACATCGAATTCTATCAGGCTCGTTCCGCTCACCGCCCCGAATCCACTGGCATCTCCGGCATCACTTACGCTGGAGAAAACGATAGCATCGGCATCCACGTCCATCGGCTCTTCGACCGTTTCATAATACCCCATGAATCTACCGCGGTTATCAAAGACCAGCGACCGCCACATCTGGTTTGTTTTGAGGTAGGTGATGAAGATGTGGTAGTAGACGCCTTCCAGCTTCATGCTGCTCATCTTGAGCAGTTTGCAATCGGCAGGAAACGGCGAGCCCATGGCCTCATCGGAAATAGCCCGCTGGGCATCCTCGATCGACATGTTGAGCTTTCGCTGCGAAGCCGCTTCCACATGGAGTGATCCGATTACAATGAGAAACAATACACTCATGAAAACTGTTTTATTCATTTCGACTCCTTTTCTCCCCTCTCCATACGAAACTATATTTCAAAAGAAGCATTAAGGCAACTTCCATTCCCCTTGCCATACTTGGATAAAAGTGGTCGGATCAGGCCCTGCTCACGAAACCGGGATCCAACATGAATACCATCCGCTATCTACTGATCATGCTCGCAACCGCGCTTGTCCTCTCATGCACAACCGAATCGGAAGCGCCCGGCCTGGCGCAGGAGGTGATGGAGGCCGCACTGTATGGTCAGATCAGCACCATTGAGAAGGCGCTGGATTCAGACTACAACCCCAATCAACGCGATCCGGAAAACCGCACGGCGCTGATGTATGCCGCCTTTAACGGCCATGCCGATATTGCGCAGAAGCTGATTGCCGCGGGGGCGGATGTAAACCTGCAGGACAAGATCGGCTCTACGGCGCTGATGTATGCCGCCAGCGGCACAAACACCACAACCGTCAAACTCCTGCTCGATAACGGCGCCAAAATCAACACGACCGATAACAACGAACATTTCACCGCGCTGATGTGGGCCGCCGCCGAAGGTCAGACGGAAAATGTAAAACTGCTGCTCAGACACAACGCCGATGCCGCGCTTCAGGATGTCGACGGCGATACCGCCGAATCGTTCGCCGCCAAAGCGGGCCACATGGCCGTAGTCAAAGCCATTCAGGAAGCCGCACCCAAGAAATAATGCCCTGCTCAGAATCATTCCTGCGCGAAGCGATTCGACTCTCCTCTGAAAAGATGGAGGCCGGAGAGGGCGGTCCATTCGGCGCGGTCATCGTGCAGAACGGCAAGATTATTGGACGCGGATGGAACCGCGTCACCTCAGCCAACGATCCGACCGCGCATGCCGAAATCATGGCCATCCGCGAAGCCTGCTCAAACCTGAAAACCTTTTCGTTGGCCGGATGCGAAATCTACGCCAGCTGCGAACCCTGCCCCATGTGCCTCGCGGCGATTTACTGGGCGCGACTCGATGCGCTCTATTTTGCGGCTTCCCGTGCCGAGGCGGCCGATGCGGATTTTGATGATGCCCGGCTCTACGAAGAGATTCCCAAACCCTGGATGCATCGAATGCTGCCAACTGAGCAACGACTGCATGATGAAGCGCGAAAAGTGTTCGATGCATGGAAAGCCAAGCCGGACAAGACCGTCTACTGACTTTCCTGACGAATGAAGAAGCAGGGCTCGGAGCCGCTCTGGTCTCTCTGCAGGATGCCGGCCGATACGAGATTATCCAGCGTGCGGCGCATCTCTTCCTTCGGCAGATTAAACTCCCCCGCCAGCTGTTCGCAACTGGCCGGATGGCGCTTGATCAGTCCAAGCAGCGCCTCTTCACTGATCTGCATCGCTTCAACCCCCTGCTTCCTGAACGATGCTGTCACCGAGGCCTTGGGTCCGAATATTTCGGCTATCGCCGCAAGATCCGTTTCGGAGGCCGCCTTCACGGAGGCATCCGCCGCTGGGCGCACCGCCGTATTGATGTCAATCCGGTCCGGACGGATCGATTCGACCACCTCGGCGATTTTCTTAACATCCGACAGTTGCGAATTTACCCCATCGATAATGAACACCTCGACCGAAAGCTCGCCGGTATATTCCTCACGAAAGGCGCGCTCGCCTTTTACCAGCTGATCGAAAGCAACCCCCTGTGCCGGACGATGAATCTGCTGAAAACTCGCTTCGTCCCATGCACTGAGCGTCACCTTCACTTTATCGGCCAACGCCGCCTGAATGCGTACATCGGGATCATGCATCAGCGTGCCGTTGCTAAGCAGAACGGAGGGAATGGTTGTGCTGCTCTTCGCCCATTTCAATACCTCGCCGAATTGGGTGTGCAGCGTCGGTTCGCCGGAACCGGCCAGCGTAATATGATCCGCCGTTCCGTCCGCCGCCTTCCAGCGCTCCAGCTCAGCCAGCACGTCTCGCATCGGGACATATTCCCCGCGCTCGCTGACCGCACACGGGGTTTCACCCAGCTGGCAATAGACGCAATCCATCGTGCAGGTCTTGAACGGAATCAGATCCACGCCCAGCGAGCGCCCCAGCCGCCGCGACGGCACCGGCCCAAACAGATATTGGTAAGCATTTGGCATCAGAAGGGGTCAGTCCTATGATTTGATGTTTTTCTTTGATCGCCCGAAACTCATCGAGCCCGAATTCACCTGCTTCCATACGCTTAAGAAAGGTAGCAAAATTCGTCGCCTTGCCCATGCATAAACGCTCCTTAATCCACTCATTCCTGACG
>JABDQT010000276.1 GCA_013042165.1 Kiritimatiellales bacterium
ACGCTCGGCGCGATTATCGTCGCCGTACCCCTCGGCATTGCTGCTTCCGTCTGCCTGAGCGATCTGCTTCCTTTTCAGGTGCGGCAGATCGTTAAACCGGTGATCGAAATACTGGCTGCGATCCCCTCCGTCGCCTATGGCTTCTTTGCGCTGGTCGTTTTTGCCCCGCTGCTCCAGAACCATGGCGGCGTGATTCTTTCCGTCGGTACCTGGATGATTCTCGGTCCGCTGTTTGCCCTGCTCGTGGTCGTTATCGGCGACCTGATCCTCGACAAACTGCGGATTTTTGTAAAAAAAACCAAGCTGGCCGCCGCGGTCGTTTTCCCGGTTCTTGGGGTGCTGGCCTTTCTCTTTATTTCCCGCCTTGCCGGCCAGCTGGCCGGTGTTGAAATCAGCAGCGGCACCAACGCGCTGAACGTGGCGGTGATTCTGGGCATCATGGCCCTCCCGACCGTGGTGAGCGTCTCGGAAGATGCCTTGCAAGCGGCCGGCCGCGAGCTGCGGGAAGGTTCTTATGCGCTGGGCGCCACGCGCGCCGAAACCATCATTAAAACGATTATTCCCGCATCTATCAGCGGAATTCTCGCCGCCGTCATCCTTGGCGTCATGCGTGCCATCGGTGAAACGATGGTGGTCTGGATGGCCTCGGGCAACGCGGCACGCATTCCGGATCCGTGGTACAACATGCTCCAGCCGGTTCGCACCCTCACCGCCACCATCGCCGGCGATATGGGCGAAGCCGACCATGTAACCGGATCGTCCCGCTTCCACGTCCTCTTTGCCATGGCTTTCTGCCTGCTCGCCTTTTCCTTCATCATGAACCTCGCCAGCGAAATCATCGTCAAGCGCTCCCGTAAAAAATTAGGTAAATAAGCCATGCGCTTAGAAACCCGCAAACTATTGGATAAAGCCTTCTCCGGCCTCGGCCTGATCGCCATCGGCGTAATGGCCATGGCGCTGTTGCTGATTCTGACGCCTATTGTTATTCGCGGCTCCAAGGCCTTCGTCTTTAAGGGGACCATCGAGCACCGGCGCGTCATGCTGGAGCAGTTTGACCGCGGTAACGCTGAAGCATTCACAGGAGATTCCGCCCAGGCCACGGCCGCCCGGGCTCCGGTTTATGAAATGATGGAGGAGTTCGAGGCGGAGATGAAGGCCATGGATCGCTCCCGGCGCAGCGACTACCGATCCGCATACCGGGAGGTCGAAAAGAGCATTAAAGTGCTGCTTGGCCCTGCACCGGGTGAGCGTACCCCGGTGCTCTTGCGACAGCAATACGGGCAGACCCGCTGGGATCGCACGCTGGTGAAACTGCATGAAGTCCTCTATTCCGAAGAGTGGGATTATTCCAACACCGATGCCATGGGCGTGTTGATTGAAAAGCCGCGGGTCGAGCAGTTCGCCGGCACCAGGCTTGAACCGCTGTTCCACTACATGGAAGACAACCTCACCGAGATGATGCGCCCGAAAACGACCTTTTACTGGCAGTTCATCACCGATAAATCGAAAGATTCCCACATCTTCGGCGGAATCTGGCCGGAAGTCCTCGGCACAATTTATCTCACCCTCGGCGCCATGATTTTCGCCATCCCCATGGGCGTGATTGCCGCCATCTACCTCTGCGAATATGCCAAGGAAGGCCGCGTGATCAGCTTCCTGCGCATCTGCATCAGCACGCTCGCCGGCGTCCCGAGTATTGTTTTCGGCCTTTTCGGCCTCGCCTTCTTTTTGAATACGATTCAGGTGTCCGACTCCAAGAGTGTGTTGGCCGGATCGTTGACCCTTTCCCTGCTGATTCTGCCCACGATCATCCGCTCTTCCGAGGAAGCTATCCTGGCCGTACCGCGCGCCTACAAGGAAGCGGCGCTTGGGCTGGGCGCCGGCCGCTGGCATACTGTGCTGACGGTAATTCTGCCCGCAGCCCTCCCCGGCATCCTGACCGGCATCGTTATCAGCATGGGCCGCGCCGCCGGCGAAACCGCACCGATCATCTTTACCGCCGCGGTGAGCGTCGGCGCGCCGCTGAAGATCTGGGAAACCCTGAACCAGCCGACACCCGCCCTGCCGTGGAACATCTACAACCTGTGTACCGAGCATGAAGCCGTGGATGAAATCCGGCACGTGCAGTACGGCATGGTGTTCACCCTGGTGGCTAATGTGCTGCTGCTTAACCTGTTTGCCATCCTGATGCGTGCGCGCATTTCAAAGAAACTACGGGGATAAACCAAAACTAAAAACAGAATAGAATTAGGTAGATATATGATACGGCAAAAAAACAAAGAAATGCCCGGTAGATACGATTTTTCTGCCTCCAATATTTCTGCCTAAGTTAGAATAGGCAGGGACCAGACAATACGCAGTGTGCAGTACGCAATACGATTTGAGGAACGAATATGACCGAAGAAATCACCATGAAGAAAATCGACACGTTCGCGGAGCGCGGCGACGAAGGTGTGGC
>JABDQT010000278.1 GCA_013042165.1 Kiritimatiellales bacterium
AACCAGATATTCGAACTGCTTGGCGGCTTCGGCATACATTGCCGCATTCGTGGCCGAGCGGAACATGCCGTGTGCGTTTTCCAGCGTCTGGACCCGATAGTCTTTGCCCAAAACCGGGTGCCCGGCAGCAAGCAGCAGTATGCAACAGATTAAAAGTTTCGGGAGTGGATTCATTTCAGCGCATGGTCCAAAGATTTAATGATTCGAATCGCCTCGTGCACAATGGGTTTGGCCTGGGCCTTTTCATCATAACGGGTGGTAAAGCGATAGGCTTCGCACAGGGCAAACAACCGTTTGAAATCATCCAGTATTTGGGCATCCGCACCGGCTTCGATCAGCCGAGCTTCGGCATCGCGGTAGGAGAGGGCACCCGGCGTCAGGTGCAGGCGGTCGCCCAGGTAGGCGCGGAGAATCTGATCCAGGTCACCATAAATCTCGCTCTTCATCGAGTGCGTGTAGATGTGCGCGGCATTTTTCCGAAAGACCTTGTACGCGCGTGCCGCCTTGGCCGTGCGGTGGATGTGATGCTTCTTTTCACCGAAGAGCGATACGAGTGAGATACCGCCGACGAGCAGGGGAGGAAGCAGCAGTATGCTCAGCGTGATAATCGGATGCGCCCAACCCAGCAACGGGCGCGGTCTGCTTTGAAGCATGTCCGGGTTTTCATAGTTCTGTCGGATGCCTTCTTCAACGGCCTGCAGTCGGGAGTGACGTGTGCCTTCACCAAATATACCTATCTCTTGAGCGGGTGAAATCCGGATGGGAACGGGATCGCTCTGAACCGTGCAGTAGGCGTTCGAGACCGGGTTGAAGAAGGCCAGCTGGATAGGCGGGATTTCAGCGGTATCGATGGATCGCGGCCGGATGGTCTGCGTGTAGATTTTCGAGCGAGCCCTTCTCTCGGGTAGCGATCGATCGGAAGGAATTTCGAAACGGTTGACCAGCAATGGCTGGTAGCGCAGCGGCGGGAAGAAAATACCTTCCATGAAGTCCGAGGCTGTAACCGTAACCGCGAGTGTGATCGGATCGCCCACCCTTACATCAACGGGCTCGGCTGTCGTATGGATGGAGAAATCGCCGACCATGCCGTTGAACAGATCCGGGCGGCCTTCTGCTGGCAAAGGTTTGACATCGAGTATAAGCGGTCTGGATTCCGTGTAAATACGCGACCATGTGTCTCCGGTCACGTTCTGATCGAAAAAGGTGTTATCAAAATAGGCGGGATACTGAAACGCACTGCGGCGCTGCCTGTTGTTCAGATCCTTTTCCCGTTCCGCCGCACAAAGCAGGGTGGCCGGCGGGATGATAATCCGGCCGCTTTTCTTTGGAATCAGAAGCTTGCTGAACGTAAGGGACTGATGCTGCACCTCCTCCGCCATGTAGTTTTTTCGGGAGGCCAGCACACGGGTGCCATGCACTGGAAGTCCTGTGGAGCCGGCTTGCTCTTCTTTATCCGGCGCATACCGTTCAAGAATCTGGAAGCGCTTGTCGTTCAGGACGGGAAAGTGAAAGTCAACCGCCTTGATGGCGCCGAACGGGTATGAGCTGTGCCACGTGGTGGTCAGCAAAACAGGTTCGCCTACGAAGACCGATATTGATGACAGTTGCTGCTCGAGCTTCATCCGGTCGGTGGCCTCGGGCTTGCGGGCCTGGATAGAAACGGGCTCCGATGAAACGGATCCAAACCGCAGAGCGGGAATGGTCAAATCGCCTGCATGCTTTGCCCGAAGATCAAAGCGATAGGCCCAGGTGTCCGGTTCGCTGGTGGCCTTGCCTTCTTCGAGTACCGTCACGTTGAAGTCGGTCAGGTCGCCGATATCCGGGGAGTCGGGTAGCTGCGGCGTCTTCACGATTACGTCCAGAGTAAAAACCTGTCCGAGAAAAACATTGGTTTCGGTGGTATACGCATAGGCATAGAGGCTGGAGTCCGCCCATGCGATGCCGGCGGCCAAAGCCCACGCAATAAAAAGAGAATTCAACAACTTCATGCTACCAGTCTTTCTCGACCGCCTTGTATTCGCCAGACCTCTTTTCCTTACGGCGTTCCTGGTTGCGGATCTCTTCCGCAAGGATGTCCATCTCGGTTTGGTTCGGGGGCGGTACGCCGCGGATTTCCTCATACTCCGAGAAGTCGCCGAACGGATCGGCGGCCTCATACATATCGGCCTCTTCGTCCGACTCTTCGTAATCCATATCATAGTCTTCTTGGTCTTCCGAGTCTTCATCCGATTCGCTGTCCTGCTGGTTCGGATCCTCCGGCACGGCTCCAAGCGCGGCGATCAGCTCGGCGAGCGCGGCAGGTTGATCCGGCCTTGCCATGGCATCGGCCGCCTCGGCCGTATGTTCAAAGGGATCCTTCAGCGGGCCGGCTCTTTTCGTGCCGTCCGGAAGGTCGATATCCACAGACAGTCCGGATTCCTGCATGAAAACCGCCAGTTCGAGTGTCTCCCGTTCGAGTATCCGCTGCGACTCGCCGGTGTCGCTTGTTTCAAGCAGCTGGCCCTGGCGCGTAATGAACTCTTCGAGCTTCTCGCGGATATAGGCGAACAGCTCGTTTTCCTGCTTTGCTCTTTCCTCTTCATCGCTGATCTGCTGTTCGATCCCGGCGGCAATCAGCTGGGTCATCTCAAGGTTGTATGCGGCATTGCTGTAATTGTGGTCATAATCCAGGGCCAGGCGATAGAACCAGGCGGCCTGTCGGAAATAGCTGACCGCGGCCTGAGGATCGGCTTCGCGCAAACCTTCGGCAGCCTTCACCATGCAGTTGCCGAGGTTATACCAGCTCCGGCTGCGCATCGCATCGGTTTCAGCCATCGATGCGGCATATTCATACGAGGCCATGGCCTCTTCAGGAACGTTGGCCCGATACTGCGCGTTGCCGAGATTATAATAGATCTCGACCGACTCCGGCATCACCGCAGCCGCTTCCATATAGGCGTTGATCGCGTCGTCGAAGCGCTTTTCGGCATACGCCCGGTTACCTTGCCGGAAGAGCTTCGCGGGACTCGCGGATACCGCCCCCGCGATCAGCAGCAGGCAGGCCAGTAGACAGCTTCTCCTACTCATCTCTTCCTCCAGCGGTTGGATGCGAGCAGCATAATGACGGCTCCGCCCAGAAAGAGATGAAACTTTTCTTCATAGCGCTCCATCACCTGAG